>DASWKP010000032.1:0-13327 GCA_036396575.1 Longimicrobiales bacterium
CGTCCGGCCGGCAACCGGCACCGGGATTCCGGGCCGCCGACGTCTCCGACGGGCGGGCCCCACCAAGGACACCAGACACCGAACATCGCTGAGAGCGACCCAGCCATGACGTATCCGGATCTGCCCACATCCCTCCTCGACCTCGAGGAGGTGACCCTGACCCGCTGGAGGGCGGAGGATCTCTTCCGCCGGACCCTGGACGCCACGGCCGACGGCGAGCCCTTCGTCTTCTACGAGGGCCCGCCCACGGCCAATGGACGCCCCGGCCTGCACCACATCATCAGCCGGACGATCAAGGACCTCTTCTGCCGCTATCGGACCCTCCAGGGTCGCCAGGTAACCCGCATCGCGGGCTGGGACACCCACGGCCTGCCCGTGGAAATCGAAGCGGAGAAGAGGCTGGGCATCAGCGGCAAGCCCGAGATCGAGGCGCTGGGCATCGCCCGCTTCAACGACGTGTGCCGGGAGTCCGTGTTCACGTACAAGGAGGACTGGGAATCCCTGTCGGAGCGCATCGGCTACTGGCTGGACTACACCGACCCCTACGTGACCTTCCACAACGACTACATCGAGTCCGTGTGGTGGATCCTGAGGAACCTGGCGGACAGGGGGCTCCTGTATCGGGGCTTCAAGAGCGTGCCATACTGCCCTCGCTGCGGCACGGCCCTGAGCAGCCACGAGGTGGCCCAGGGGTACCGGGACGTGGAGGATCCGTCCCTGTACTTCCTGTGCCGCGTACTCGGGGACGACGGCGCGCCCGACGGACGCCTCTTTCTGGTTTGGACGACCACGCCCTGGACGGTGCCCGCCAACGCCGGGTTGGCGGTCCATCCGGAGCTGGCCTACGTGGAAGCGGAGCACGACGGCCGGACGCTCATCCTGGCCGAGGGCCTGGTGGAGGCGGTCCTGGGCGACGGCGTGGAGGTCCGCGCGCGGGTCATGGGCGCGGAGCTGGTGGGCCTCAGGTACGAGCGGCCTCTGGACCTGGTGCCGGCGCCCGAGGACCCCGGGAACGCCTGGACGGTGGTCGGAGAGGACTTCGTCAGCGCCGAGGAGGGAACGGGGATCGTCCACATGGCCCCGGCCTTCGGCGCGGACGACTACGCCGCGGGCCAACGCCACGGGCTGCCCATGCTCCGGCCCATCGACGACGCGGGCCATTTCCGGGACGGCTTGCCCCTCGTCGGCGGGCTCTTCGTGAAGGACGCTGACGCGGTGGTGGTGGGGGAGCTGCGCGAGCGGGGCAACCTGCTGCGCACCGAAGGCTACGTCCACTCCTATCCCCACTGCTGGCGCTGCGAATCGCCCCTCCTGTACATGGCCCGGGACTCCTGGTTCGCCGCGACGAGCACGCTCAGGGAGGACATGCTCGCCAACAACGCCCAGGTGGCGTGGTACCCCCCCGAGGTGGGAGAGAACCGCTTCGGCGAGTGGCTCAGAGGCAACGTGGACTGGGCGCTGTCCCGGGACCGCTTCTGGGGCACGCCGCTGCCCGTGTGGCTGTGCGACGCCCGGCCCGAGGATCATCTGGAGTGGATCGGTGGCTTCCAGGAGCTGGAGGAGCGGGCCGGCGGGCTGCCGGAGCCTTTCGATCCCCACCGTCCGTGGATCGACGACATCACCTGGCCGTGCGCCCGCTGCGACGGCACCATGCGGCGGACCTCCGAGGTGATCGACGTGTGGTTCGACTCCGGAGCCATGCCCTGGGCCCAGTGGCATTACCCATTCGAGAACCGGAAGGAGTTCGAGCGCCACTTTCCCGCCGACTTCATCTGCGAGGGGCTGGACCAGACCCGGGGCTGGTTCTACTCCCTCATGGCCATAGGGACGATGCTGGGAGCGGGCCCCGTGTTCCGGAACGTGGTGGTGAACGACCTGGTCCTGGACACCGAGGGGCTCAAGATGTCCAAGTCCAGGGGCAACACGGTCGACCCCTGGGAGGCCCTTGACGCCCACGGGGCCGACTCTCTGCGCTGGTACTTCGTCACGTCCAGCAACCCCTGGGTGCCCAAGCGCTGGGATCCGGACAGCGTGGGCGAGGCGGCCCGCAGGTTCTTCGACACGCTCTTCAACACGTACCGCTTCTTCGCCCTGTACGCGGGCACGGAGGGCTGGGCGCCCTCGGACCTCGATCCGGCGCCGGAGGAGCGTCCGCTCCTGGACCGCTGGCTCCTGTCCAGGCTCGCGGCGGTCGTGGGGGAGGTGGGCCGGGAGCTGGAGGCCTACCAGCCCACCCGGGCGTACCGGCTCCTCGGGGACTTCCTGATGGACGAATTGTCCAACTGGTACGTGCGGCGGAGCCGGCCCCGCTTCTGGGGAAACGACGACGCGGCGGACTCGCGCGCGGCGTTCCGGACCCTGTGGGACGCTCTACGTACGGTGTCGATGCTGGCCGCTCCGGTCACGCCGTTCACGTCGGACTGGATCCACCGGGCCCTCACGGGAGGCAGGAGCGTCCACCTGGCGGCGTTCCCCGTGGCGGACGAAGGGCTCAGGGACGCGGGCCTGGAGGCCGACATGGCCAACGCCCGCGCGCTGGTCTCTCTGGGGCGTGCGGCCCGCGAGGAGGTCCAGATCCGGGTCCGCCAGCCGCTGCGCACGCTGCATGCCGTGCTTCCCGGGGGGCACACGCTCCCGGAGGAAGTGCTGGACCTGGTCAAGGACGAGCTGAACGTCAAGGAGGCGCGCTTCCCGGCCAGCGCCGAGGACCTGGTGCGCCTGGTGGCCCGACCCAACTTCCGGGCGTTGGGTCCCCGCTTCCAGGAGCGCACCGAGGCGGCCGCGTCCGCCATCCGAGCCCTGGACCAGGACGCCCTGGCCGCGTTTCGCGACGGTGGCACGGTCACGGTCAGCGTGGCCGGCGTCGAGCACGCCCTGGAGGCGGGCGACCTGGAGCTGCGGCAGGAGGCTCTGGGGGAGCTGGTGGTCAAAAGCGAGGGACGCCACACCGTGGCCCTCGACCCCACGCTGGACGACGAGCTCCGGCGGGAGGGCCTGGCGCGGGAACTGGTGAACCGCATCCAGCGGCTTCGCAGAGACGCCGGCCTCAGGATCAGCGACCGTATCGCCCTGGAGGTGAGGGGGCCCGACGAGGTGCGCGAGGCCGCCCTGACGTGGCGCGACTTCATCGCCGGGGAGACGCTGGCACCGCGCGTGGACGTGGGTCCTCTCCAGGGGGACGAGGACGGGGGAGAAGGGGAGGGCGACGGTGAGTCGGGCGACGTGGGCGAGACGGGGCGCGAAGGACGGCGCGCGGGCCGGAGCGTGGAGTTGGACGGCACCCCGGCCTGGATCGGCCTGACGCTGGAAGGGGACGATGGCAGCGCGTGACGGCGTGAGGCCGTGAGCGGCCGCGACACCGACGACGACCTCGTCACCGAGCTGGTCTGCCCCGAGGGCCAGGGCGGCGAACGGCTGGACGTGTGGCTGTCCGAGCGGCTGGGGCTATCCCGGACCCGGATTCAGGCGCTGCTGCTGGCCGGGAAGGTGCTGCTCGACGGAGCCGGGCCACGCAAGTCCGTCATCGTCGAGCCCGGCGCCGTGATCCGGGTGTCGATTCCGGAGCCCGTGGCCATGGAGGCGGTTCCAGAGGATCTGCCCCTGGACATCGTCTACGAGGACGCCGCCCTCCTGGTCGTGGACAAACCCCCGGGGATGGTCGTCCATCCGGCGCCGGGCCACCCCCGCGGGACGTTGGTCAACGCGCTTCTCCACCACGTGGACGATCTGTCCGGGATCGGTGGCGTCCTGCGGCCCGGGATCGTCCACCGCCTGGACCGCGACACGTCGGGGCTGATGGTGGTAGCCAAGAGCGACGCCGCTCACCGGGCCCTGTCCGACGCCCTGAGGAGGCGCCGGGTGCGGCGCCGCTACCTGGCCGTGACCTGGGGGCACCTGGCGTCGCCCACGCTGGAGGTGGACGCCGCCGTCGGGCGGGACTCCCGTCACCGCAGGCGCATGGCGGTCCGGGAGGACGGCCGCCGGGCCAGGACGCGAGCCCGGGTCCTGGAGCGCTGGGTGGCGGCCGAGCTCCTGGACGTGGCTCTCCACACCGGACGCACCCACCAGATCCGCGTCCACCTGGCGCACGTGGGGCATCCCGTGGTGGGAGACGCCACGTACGGCCCCGCCTGGGAGAAGGGCATGGGCGGTACCGGACACGCCTGGGCGCGGGAGCTGGCGGCCCGCGTGCCGCGCCAGTTCCTCCACGCCGCGCGCCTCCAGTTCGAGCATCCCGTGACCGGCGAGGTCGTGCTCTTCCGCTCGCCGCTGCCCCCGGACCTGGAGCCGGTGGCCGCCTGGGCCCGAGCCACCAGCGGAGGAGGGTAGGGGTCGTGACGGAAAAGGCCCGGCAGGCCCTTTCGTTGTGTGCGGGTCGGCTCGATACTAGACTGCGGCGCCGGCTCTCGCAGTCGCTTCGCCTTGTTCCTAACCGACCCGCATCGACCGAACGCAAAGTCTGGTCATGAGCGAACTTGATCCCAAGTTCACATTCGACTCTTTCGTCATAGGTCCGGCGAACCGGCTCGCCTCGGCGGCGGCCCGACGCGCGGCGGACTCGCCCGGGACGAGCTACAACCCCCTCTTCATCTACTCGGCGTCGGGGCTGGGCAAGTCCCACATCCTGGTGGCTATCGCCCACCAGGCGGCGAGGGCCAATGCGTCCCTGAAGGTCCTCTACCAGGCCCTTGAGAGCTACCTGGAGGAGCTGACCGAAGCCCTGGAGAAGGGCCACCGGGACGCCCACCGGGACCGGTACCGGGAGTTGAACCTGCTGCTCCTGGACGACGTCCAGTTCCTGGCCGGACAGGCGGAGGCCCAGGAGATGCTCCTGGGCACGCTGGACGCCCTCACGTCCGCGGGGAGCCAGATCGTCCTCGCCAGCGACCGGCCTCCGGCGGACATCAACGGCCTGGACGCCCGACTCGTGTCTCGCTTTTCCGGCGGCCTCATCGTGGACATCGCGGCCCCCGAGTACGAGACACGCGTGGCCATCCTGCGGCGGAAGACCGAGGAGCGGGGCCAGACCCTGCAGGCGGGCGTGGCCGAGGCCCTGGCCCGCTTTCCCATCCGGAACGTCCGGGAACTGGGTGGGGCGCTGAACCGGATCCTGGCCATCCAGGACCTCGAGGAGCGGGCCGTCACGCCCGACGAGATCCCGGGCCTCATGGGGGCCGAGGTCGAGGCGGCGCCCGTCAGCGCCGCCGGGGGCGGCGGGGGCGGCGACGACTTCTCGACGTTCCTCGACGAGATCTCCGAGGAGCTCGGCGCCGTCGTGGAGCTCCAGGAGGACCCCTGGCGCAAGGCGGTCCGGGATCTCTCCCAGGCGTCCCAGCGTGAGGGCTTCACCATCGCCCGCCTCCAGCCCCTCCTGGACAAGACGTCCGAGCCATCGGGCTGGGAGGCCGTCGTGGAGGGCTACAAGACGGACGTGGCCCGGCTCCGGGCCATCGAAGCCGAGCTGGAGGAGCTCAAGAACCCGTGGCCCGAAGCCGCCCAGGGGGTGATGCGGGATCCGGAGCGGCTCCAGGAGGCCGAGGCGCTTCTGGGCTCCGTGAGGGAGCGCCAGCGGCCCTTCCAGGTTCTTGGGCCCGGCCCGGACCTGGCGGCACTGGTCCAGGGCGTGCCCCAGCTCGCCTTCAAGGCGGCCCAGCAGCTCGTGGTCCAGGAGAAGCCCAAGTACAACCCGCTCTTCTTCTGGTGCGAGGATCCCACCGGCCCCAACGCCCTTCTCGCCGCGTGCGCCCGCACCTACCTGAAGGCGAACCCCAACGCCCGGACCGCGGTGACGTCGGTGTCCGACTTCGCCGAGGATTTCATCCGGGCCCTGTCGGCGGGCGTGGCGGGCGCGTGGCGGGAGCGGTGGTGGACCGTGGACCTCCTGCTGGTCCATGGCGCCCAGGCGCTGTCGGAGACGGAGCGGGCCCAGGACGAGTTCTTCCACCTGTTCGAGGCGCTGAAGCGCCGGGGCGCCCGCGTGCTCATCACCGCCGACCGTTCGCCGGCGGGGATCCACGGCATCGACGAGCGCCTGCGGAGCCGCTTCGACGGCGGCCTGGTCCTCGAGGTGGCGGGCGCCAAGGTGGGGCCCGAGGCCGCCGATCTCACGCTGCTTGACGCCACGGTCGTCGGGGCTCCCCCGGCCACCCAGGGAGGCCCGGTCATCCCTCCCCTGGACGAGCTGGACATGGCCGAGGGCCGGGGCGGTCTGTTCATGCAGGCCGAGGGGGCGAGCGGCGGCAAGGGCATCAAGGAGCCCACCCCGTCCGCGGCATCCCCGCCGGGAGGGTGGTTTCCCTCCGGGGAAAAGGTGGTCTGGCACTGGCCCAGGCTGGAAGACCGCATCGTCGAGGAGCTCGAGTAGATGGCCATCGAAGGAGCGCTACAGGACGTCAGCCTGGCCGATATCTGCCAACTCCTGGCTCTCGGCATGAAGACCGGCTGCTTGAGCATCACGGACCGGTCCAACTTCGGCTACGTCTACTTCAGTAAGGGCCGCGTCATCTACTCGTCGGTCCTGAACCGGCCGGACCGTCTGGGCGACCTGTTGGTGAAGAACAACGTCATCACCCGGCAGGACCTGTCGGCGGCGATGGAGGCCCAGGCCAGCGAGAACGCCCGCCTGGGCGAGATCCTCGTCAAGCAGGGGGCGCTGTCCCAGGAGGACCTGGAGCGCTACGTGAGCCTGCAGATCGAGGAGGCGGTCTACCACCTGTTCACGTGGCAACAGGGCTCGTTCCACTTCGATCCCGACCAGGCGCCGGACGAGGGGGTCTTCCTCGTGAACATCCCCGCCGACGCCCTCCTCATGGAGGGGGCCCGGCGGGTGGACGAGTGGAGCCTGGTCGAGAAGAAGATCCCTTCGTTCGACATCGTCTTCGCGGTCGTCAAGGATCCGTCGGCGGCGGGGCAGGAGGTCGAGTTCACCGCACACCAGAAGAAGATCCTCCCGCTGGTCGACGGCGAGCACACCGTGGAGGACATCGTCACCGAGTCGGGCCTGGTGGAGTTCGAGGTGGGCAAGGCCCTCTTCGGTCTCATCCAGGCCGGCTTCGTGGACAAGCTGGGCAAGAAAGCCGCCGACGACGCGGAGAAGGGAGGCGATGCCGTCAAGCAGCGGATCAACCTCGGCATCGCGTTCTACAACTCCGGCCTCATGGAGGACGCCGTCCGCGAGTTCCAGGAGGCCCTCAAGGCGGATCCCAAGAACGCCCGGGCCCGTTACCGGCTGGGGCTCATCGCCTTCCGCTCCGGCCGGCTCGAGCAGGCCCTCGAGCACTTCTCGTCGATGCCCGCCGAATCCCAGGCCAGCTACTCGGTGCTCCGGAACCGCGCCCTGATCCTGGAGCTCATGGGCAAGTACAACGAGGCCATCGACGCCCTCCAGCAGGCCCAGGGCGTGCGCCCCGGGGATCCGGACCTGGCCCTCGCCCGGGGCATCGCCCACCTCCTCAACGGACAGGTGGACGAGTCGCTGGCGGCTCTGGGGGACTACCGGACGTCGTCCAGCGTCAAGAAGCCGTCCGCCGTCTACTACGCCTACACGGTGTTGGCCGCGGCCATGGCCGGAGACCTGGACTACGCCGTGCAGGTGGGCCGCGAGGGGCTGGGACACCACCCCAACAACGGCCCCCTCCTGGTCAACTCGGGCGCGGTGCTGGAGCGCAAAGGCGAGATCGAGGCCGCCATGGGCTACTACGCCCGCGCGGTGTCCGAGGGCAACGCCCCGGCCCAGGCCCACAAGAACCTCGGGGACGCCGCCTACGCCAAGGGGGATATGGCCGCGGCGCGGGTCCACTACGAGAAGGCCGTCAAGATCGACTCCAATCTGGGTGACGACGTCTACCTGCGCCTGGGCACCATCGCCTACAAGGACAACGACGTGGACGTGGCCAAGCTCCTCTGGGCCCGAGCCCTGCAGATCAACCCGGGCAACGAGCACGTCCGGTCGAATCTGGAGATCCTGGAAGGCTGACCGTGAACGGTCGCCGGCGGGCGCCCCGGGTCCGGCTCGCCGCGCTCCTGGTGGTTCTGTGGGCGACCTCGGGCCCCGGGGTCGTGGAGGGCCAGAACCGCCGTTCCGATCTCGTGGGCTCCCTCCGCCAACTGTCCGGCTCGCGGGTGACGGTGAGCCATGCGCCGGAGGATTCGGCCCGGGCCTCGCTCTTCCTCGCTTTCCTGGAGGGGCAGGCGCCCCTGCCGGGGTTGCCGGACTCCCTGCCGACGCGGGTCTCCGCCTACCTGGCACCGACCCCTGAGAGCTTCCGCCTGCTCACCGGAGGCCGCGCGCCGGAGTGGAGCGGAGGCGTGGCCATTCCCGGCCGCAACGCGCTCGTCCTTCCGGCTTACGGGGGAGGACTGTCACGTGCGGGTGAGGCCTGGCGGGTCCTCCGCCACGAGTGGGCCCATCTGGGGCTCCATCAGTACCTGGGCAACCTCCGCATCCCCCGCTGGTTCGATGAGGGGTATGCCGAATGGGCCGGGGGCTGGGATGCGGGCGAGGCGTGGCGGTTGCGCATCCTGCTGGCGTCGGGGCGGGCGCCGCCTCTGGACTCGCTCAGCTTCCGCTGGCCCTCGGACGCCACCTCCGCCCAGGCCGCGTACCTGTTGTCCGCCACGGCCCTCGAGTATCTCGTCTCCGAAAGTGGGGAGCGCGGCCTGGAGCTTTTCCTGGCACGCTGGCGTGACATGGGGTCCTTCGATGGGGCGCTGCGCGTGACGTACGGAGTGACGTCCGGGCAGCTCGAGGAGGACTGGCGGCGCTACGTCCGAAGGCGGTACGGATGGGCCTACGTGGCCTCCCATTCCATGGTGTTCTGGGGCCTACTGGCTCTGACGCTGCTTCTCATGGTGCGCATCCGGGGCCGGCACCGGCGGGAGCGCATGGCCCGGCTCAGGGCGGACGAGCTTCCCGAGGACCCGGCCTGGTGGGCCGAGGAAGGCGAAGCGGACGGGAACGGGGGGGACCGAAGAGGCCCGGGGGGGTAGCACCGGCCCATGAGCGCCCGAATCCTCGTCGTGGACGACGACGCTGACGCCGGCCGCGTCCTCCAGGTCCGGCTCGAGCACGCCGGGTACGAGGTGGCCACGGCGGAGAGCGCCGAGGAGGCCCTGGGGCGCGTGGCGAAGATCGATCCCGCACTGGTCATCACGGACCTGCGCATGCCCGGCATGAGCGGCCTCGACCTCCTGGAGAAGCTCCGCTCGGCCCTGCCCAGGGTGGACGTCATCGTGGTCACCGCCCACGAGGACATGACCTCCGCCGTGGAGGCCATGAAGGCCGGAGCCTTCGACTACCTGGTCAAGCCGCTGCAGATGGAACGGGTGAGCGCCCTCGTGGCCCGCTGCCTGCGGGAGCAGGAGCTGAACCGGGAGGCTCCGGGGGCCGGGGAGGGGGAGGAGGCCGAGCCGGAGGCCATGGAGGCGTCCCAGGGCATCGTGGGCCGGGACCCCCGCATGATCGACATCTACAAGATGATCGGCGTCCTGGCGCGGAACCGGGCCACCGTGCTGGTGCGGGGGGAGACGGGTACGGGCAAGGAGATGATCGCCCGCGCCGTGCACGCGCACGGGCGCCACGCCGACCAGCCTTTCATCGCCGTGAACTGCACCGCCCTGACGGACACGCTCCTGGAGTCCGAGCTGTTCGGTCACGTGAAAGGGGCCTTCACCGGAGCGGTGGGCGGCCGCAAGGGGTACTTCGAGCTGGCGGGCAGAGGCACGATCCTGCTCGACGAGATCGGCGACACGTCGGGGGAGTTCCAGACGCGACTGCTCAGGGTGCTCCAGGAGCGCCAGTTCTACCCCGTCGGGGGGGAGACGCCCCGGGTCACCGACGCCCGGGTCATCGCCGCCACGCACCAGCCCATGGAGGAGCTGGTGAAGGCCGGCACCTTCCGGGAGGACCTCTACTTCCGCCTACGGGTGGTGGAGATCCGCGTGCCACCCCTGCGGGAGAGGGTGGACGACATTCCGCTCGTGGCGGAGGCGCTCCTGGCGCGCATCCGGCGGGAGACGGGACAGGACGTGCGCCAGATCGCGCCGGAGGCCATGGAGCTGCTCCAGGCGCATCCCTGGCCGGGCAACGTGCGCGAGATGGAGAACGCCCTCACGAGGGCGGCCATCGTAGCGCGGGGGCCCACCATCGGGCCCGACCATCTGATCCTGGGTACCGGGCGGGACGGCCCGGACGAGGATGCGCGTTGGGGTGGCCGCTCCCTGGCCGCCGTGGTCGCCCGGCACGCCCGGGGCGTTCTCCGGGAGGCGGTGGGTGACGTGGACGCCGCCGCCGCCATCCTGGAGATCACGCCCGACCGGCTCCGGGATATCCTCGAAGAGGCAGCGCCGGGGGCCGGGCTCGCGGGCGACGATGGTCAGGGTTGATCCGCTTCCCCCGCTCCGGTAGCATTCCCCACCATGGCACCCAGACGCGAGGCCCGCAGGGCCACGAAGGCGGCCGTGTCCGCCGAACCGGCCTCCCTCAGCTTCTCGAGGGTCAACGGGATGCTCGGGGTGGCGGGGCTGGCCAGCGTCGTCCTGGGCTACTGGCTCCTCGCCAACGGCTCGGTGACCGCCGCCCCTCTCCTGCTCGTGCTGGGCTACGCCGTCCTCCTGCCTCTGGCCATCATCCTCTGACACCGGGTGTTGCCGCGGGGCGGGCCTGATCGGAGGCCGCCCCGCGCCGCCGCCGCTCCGCTCACTCGTGCCGCAGAGCCTCCAGAGGGTCGACGGACGAGGCCCGCCGGGCCGGCAGCCAACTGGCCGCCGCGGCCACCACCACCAGGATCCCCGCCACCGCCACGTAGGTCAGCGGGTCCGTGAACTCCACTCCGTAGAGCTGGCTTTCCAGCACGCGGCCCGAGGCCAGGCCGGCTCCGATGCCGAGGACCACCCCCACCGCCGCCGTGGCCACGCCCTGGCGCAGGACCATGCGCACCACGTCGGAGCGGTGCGCTCCCAGGGCGATGCGCACGCCCAGCTCCCGGGTGCGCTGGGTCACGCCGTAGGACATGACGCCGTAGATGCCCACGGCCCCGAGGACCAGCGCCAGGCCCGCGAACGCCGCCAGAAGTGACATCGCGAAGCGGCGGGTGTTGAGGCGCCGGTCCGCCGCCTCGGACAGAAGCTCCACGCTGTGCACCGGGATCTCCGAGTCGATGCTCCGCACGATGTCCCGAATGCCGGGCACCACGGCCATGGGGTCGCCCGCCGCGCGCACCGTGACGATCATGGCGCTGGGGGTTCGGCGCGGACCCAGTGGCAGGTAGAAGCCGGGTGGGTACTCGGACGTGAGGCCCGTATCCCTGATGTCGCCGACGACGCCCAGCACCTCCACGCCGTCCTCGCTCAGCCAGTCGAGCGAGCGCCCCACGGCGCCCCCCTCGGGAAAGAGCTGGCGTCCGAGCTCGCGCGTGATGAGGACACCGGGGATCGAATCCGCGTAGTCAGCGGGGCGGAACATCCTTCCTGCCAGGAGGGGCACGCCCAGAGCGTCGAAGAAGCCCGCGTCGACGTAGCGCAGCTCCACGAAGTGCGCCACGGTCTCCGGCGCTCCCCGGGCGGCCAGGGTGGTGATGTTCGTGCCTCCCCACAGGGGGAGGCGGCTGGTCACTCCCACCGCCTCCACGCCTCCGAGGCGGCCGATGCGGGCGGTCAGCTCCTCGGCGAACGGCGTCCGGGCGGCACCGTTCGGGTACCCGGCCGATGGCAGCGCCAGCCCGAAGGTGACGACGCGCTCGGGGCTGTCGAGCCCGAGCTCCACCTGGTTGAGATGCCAGAAGCTGTTCACCAGGAGTCCGGCGCCGCTCACGAGCATGACGGCCAGCGCGAATTCCGCGACGATCAGAATGGATCGCAGGCGGGTGGAGCCCTGGGACGCGCCACGCCCCCCCTCGCGGATCTCTCGCTGGAGGATTCGCGTGTCCACCCGCGCCGCGGGCACCAGGCCCACGACGACCCCGGCCAGGACCGACAGGAGGAGGCCGACCCCCAGCGCGGGCGTGTTGAGCCCGATGTGCTCGGCCCCGGGAAGGGCCGCGCCGTACAGGGCTACCAGGCCCTTCACACCCCACCAGGCGCCCAGGGCTCCCATGGCTCCTCCCATCAGCGACAGGAGCAGCCCCTCGCTCAGGAAGAAGGGCAGGAGGCGGCCCTTGCCCGCGCCCAGGGCCAGGCGCACCGCGATCTCCCGCTGGCGGCTCTCGGCCCGCACGAGAACGAGGTTCGCCACGTTGACCAGGGCGATCACCAGGACCAGGAGGGCCGCGCCCCCGATAATCAGGAGGGAACGCTCGCTCCGGGCCGTCATCCACTCCCTGAACGTGCGGGCGTCCATGCTCCAACCCCGATTGGAGTCCGGGAACCGCTCGGCGATGCCGGCGAACAACGCGGCCAGCTCCTCGCGGGCAGCCTCCACGGTCGCGCCCGGAGCCAGGCGCCCGATGGAGTAGACGGACCGCTGGCCCCGCGACAGGTCCTCCCTGCCACCCCAGCCGAAGGGGATGAAGACCTGGGGACCGCCCAGGATCTCCACGTCGGGGGAGGCCACGCCCAGGATCGTGTAGGGCTCCGAGTTGACGCGGACCGTGCCGCCCACCACGCCCGGGTCGCCCCCGTAGCCGTCCATCCACAGGTCGTGGCCCAGGATCGCCACGCTTTCGTTCCCGGGTAGGTTGTCGTCGGCGGTGAAGTCCCGGCCCACCACGGGCCGCAGCCCGAGGATGCCGAAGAAGTCCGGATCCACCACCGCGGCCAGCACTCGCTCCGGCGCCTCTTCGTTGGCCAGATTGACGGATTGCGTGGCGTAGGCCGCGATGCCCTCCAGCCGCGTGGAGGCGGCCTCGAGGTCCCTTACGTTCAGGTAGACCTGGGAGCTCCCCCATCCGCCGGTCTCGATCCAGTAGTCGGACATGAAGAGGAGGCGGTCCGCCTCGGGGTAGGGCAGGGCACGCAGGAGGGACCCGTGGATCACGCTGTAGATCGCGGTGTTCGCGCCGATGCCGAGGGCGAGGATGAGCACCGCCACAACCGTGAAGCCGGGGCGACGCGCCAGGGAGCGCGCCGCCAGTCTCAGGTCCCGCGTCCACGCTGTCATCGTCATCTCCAGGTCGGATGTGCTCGGCGCCCGGACCTCCCGGACGCGCTGGATGGTGAACCACAGGGAGAAGGCCAGGGCCTGGCGCCAGTACCACAACGTCGCCCGCCGACCGCTCGACACGCGCTCCCGAAAGGCTTCCTCGAGGTCGCCCAGCACGGAGTCCCGCTCGTCCCCGGGCAGGAAAACCGCCAGGAGCCGCTCGGCCACGCGGGGTGGGCGAGAGGCCACGGG
>DASWKP010000033.1:0-8415 GCA_036396575.1 Longimicrobiales bacterium
CACCTCGTCGGTAAAGCCGGGCGTCGTGTAGATCCGCGTCAGGGGGGTCAGTGTTCCCGCCTTCCAGCCCGTCTCCTCCTCCAACTCCCGGCGCGCGCAGTCCTCCCACGGCTCGTCGGGTCCATCCGGCAACCCCGCCGGAACCTCGTAGAGGTACCCGCCGGTGGCGTACCGATACTGACGAAGGAGCAGGATCTCCGGGTCGGCCTGGTCCAGGCCTCCCATGACCGGAAGCACCGCGGATGCCCCGGGGTGCCGGATCATCTCCATCTCCCCGGACGACCCGTCGGGAAAACGCACCGAATCGACGGCCAGACGCACGATGCGGCCGTCGTAGACGGCGCGCGTCGCCAGCGTCCCGGGCTCGCCGTCCCGGGCGGGCCTGGGGCCCCCGGAACGACGGTCGGAACGGCCGTCTGCTTCCTCGTCAGGACGGTCGCTCATGGCGGGATCGTCTCCTTCCCCCGCACATGAGATACGTGAGAGGGTCCCGGGGGTTGCACGGGGCCTGGGCGTCCCGGTCCGGACGCCAACACAAGATATGGCGTTTGAGCGCCCCGGCTACCCCACCCCGTCGTGGACGGTGACCGGTCCCAGCCCCTCGGCCTCCAGCGTGGAGGTCACCGCTTCGGCGTCGCCCACCACCACGATCTGGGCGCTGCCCGGCCGGATGTGGCGCCGGGCCGCGTCGGCGGCGGCCTGCGCCGTGACCGAGCGCACCCGGTCGCGGAAGAAGGTGGGCCAGTCCTCGGGAAGGTCGTAGACGACGATCTCGGTGATGCGCCCCGCCACCTGGCTGGTGGTCTCGAGTTGGAGGGGAAAAACGCCGGCGATGTAGTCCCGCGCCGTCGCGGTCTCCTCCTCGGTGGGCCCCTGCCGAGCGAAGGTCTCGAGCTCGGCCATCACCTCCCGGGCCGCCGGCGCGGTCTGGTCGCTTCCCACGGCGGTGGAGACGGTGAACGGCCCCGCCTGTCGACGGAACGAGAAGCGCGAACGGACGCCGTAGGTGAACCCGTTGCGCTCCCGGAGGTTGAGGTTGAGCCGGCTCGTGAACGAGCCCCCCAGGACCGTGTTCGCCACGGCCAGGGGCACGTAGTCGGGAGTGTCGCGCGGCGCGCCCACGTGCCCGATGCGGAGCTCCGACTGGACCGAGCCCGGCCGGTGGACCACGTGGACGGCGCGCCCGTCGGCGCGGGGCTCCGGGGCGAAGTCGGGACGGGACGGCGCGTCGCCGGTCCATGCCCCGAACGCCGCCTCCAGGGCCCCGGCCAGGGCTTGGGTGTCGAGGTCGCCCACCGCAACGACGGCGGCGCCCCGGGGCCGGAAGCACCTCTCCCAGAACGAGCGCAGTACCTCGGGCGTCAGATCCGACACGGAGGCCTCGGTCCCTCCCACGGGGCGCGCGTAGGGCACCTCGTCGGCATAGAAGAGAGCCGCGGCCCTGTCCGTGGCGAAGCCGGAGGGGTCCATCAGGCGCTGGCGGATCCGGCTCAGGCTCTGCTCCCGTAGCCGATTGACCTCGTCGCCCGGAAACGCCGGCTCCATCGCCACCTCCGCCAGGAGGGCCACCGCCCGCTCCATGCGATCCGCCAGGCACGTCACGGACAGGGACGTTCCGTCCCAACCAGCGGCCGCCGAGAACGTGATGCCCAGGCGCTCGAATGCCTCCGCGAGCTCGGTGCCGGACCGGCGCAGGGTCCCACCCTCGAGAGCGTCGGCGGTCAGCGCCAGGGCCCCCGCCCGCTCCTGCGGGACGCCGGCCTCCCCGACCGGAAGCACCAGGCTGAGCGTCACCAGCGGCACGCGCGGCGCCGCCGCGGACCAGACCTCCAGCCCGTTGGAAAGGGAAGATCGGCTGACCTCCGGAAAGTCGAAGGAGCGGACCGCCCCCGGTACAGGGGGCGTGAAACGGTCCAGGGATCCCGCTCCGCCCCGGCTCACGCTGCCTCCTCGCCGGGCGCGTACGTGATCACCGCCCGGTTGGCCTCCCCCAGCCGCTGGGCACAGGCCCGGACGTCGTCGCGGGTCACGGCCCGGATGCGGTCCATCTCGGTGTTGATGCGCTCCGGCTCGTCGAAGTGGGTGGTGAACATGGACAGCAGGTCCGCCCGCTGGCCCATCCGCTCCACGCCCCGCACCCAATGGCTCTCGGCCAGGGTCACGGCCCGCGCCACGTCCTCGTCCGACGTGTCCCCCAGAGCGTCCAACTCGCCCAGGAGCGCCGCCGTCAGCTCCTCCTCGTCCACTCCCCGGACGCCGGTAGCCCACGACAGGAAGAGCGAAGGGCCCGTCATCAGCGGAAAGGCGTAGCTCACCACGTCCTTGGCCAGACGCCGCTCCCGGACGAGCGAGCGGTACAGGCGGGACGCCCGCCCGGTGGCCAGCACCGACGAGGCCACGTCCAGGGCGTGGAACTCCGGGTCACGATAGGGAGGGATGCGGCTGGCCACGATCACGCGGACAAGGGGCACGCGGGACTCGATCCGCTCGCGGACCGTGGCCCCGATGTCAGGGCCCACGTCCGCGCGCCTGGGAACGTCCGGAACCGGATCTCCCCCGGGGATGTCCTCGAAGTAGCGCCGGACGGAGTCCAGTGCCCGGTCGGGCTCGAAGTCCCCGCACACGGTCAGGACGCAATTCCCGGGGACGTAGTACGTCCGGAAGAAGCCGGCGACATCCTCCAGGGTGGCCGCGTCCAGATCATCCATGGACCCGATGACGGTATGGTGGTAGGGGTGGTCAGGCGGAAAGACCCGGGCCAGAACCCGCTCGATCCAGTCGCCGTAGGGCCGGTTGTCGTAGCTCTGGAGCTTCTCGTTCTTCACCACGTCGCGCTGATTGTCCAGCTTCTCCTGGGTCATGGCCGGCAGGAGCCAGCCCATGCGGTCCGCTTCCAGCCACAGCCCCAGGTCCAGGTGATGAGCGGGGAGGGTCTCGTAATAGTTGGTTCGGTCGAAGGAGGTGGAGCCGTTCAGGGAGCCGCCCGCTTTCTCGACCAATTCGAAGTGCCCGTTCTTGGGCACGTGCGCCGAACCCTGGAACATCATGTGTTCGAACAGGTGGGCGAAGCCGGTGCGGCCCGGCCGCTCGTTCCGCGAGCCCACGCCGTACCACAGGTTCACCGCTACGACCGGCGCCGAGGTGTCCACCGACAGCACCACCCGCAGACCGTTGTCCAGGAGGTGCCGCCGCACCGGAATGCCAAGTCCGCTCATCATCCCCCCTCGAGGGCGTCTTCAGGGTCGCTGTCCGAGCCGCTCGCGGTATGCTGATGGGCCCACCTCCGACCGCAGGAAACGGGCGGCACTCTCGGCCCCCTCCTCGATCCGCTCCTCCACTTCGTCGGCCAGGGCCAGGTCCGCGCCCGCGCCGCGCTGGCGGCCCCGCTCCAACATCTCCCATGCAAGATCGTCCAGCCCCTGCGCGGCCGCGGCCAGCGCAGCCAGCAGTTGGGCCTCCACGTCGCCGCTCCGGGCCCGGGCTCCCTCCGTCAATTCGACCACCGCCTCGTCGAGGCGCCGGTCCTCCACCAGGGACAGACCCAGGACGATCCGGGTCCATCCATCCTCCGGATCCAGCTCGGCGGCCCGGTACAACTCGTCCACCGCCCCTTCCACGTTGTTCTGGAGAGCCAGGGCCACCGCCAGCTCGTACGTGATCTCGGCGTTTTCGGGTTCCAGCGTGCGCGCCGTGTGGAGCTGCTCCAGGGCCAGGTCCATGAGGCCCTCCCGGCTCAGGTAGGCGCCGTACAGCCAGCGGGCGAGGGCGAGGTCGGGAGCCAGAAGCGTGGCGGTCCGGAGCGCGGGCTCCGCCGCCGGGTCGTCGAAGGCGGCCACCGCGTTGCCCGCCGTGGCGAGGACGGCGGCGTCGTCGGGCCGGCCGGCCAGGCACGCCTTGAAGCGTTCGTAGGCGACTCCGTCCATGCCCAGCTCCCGTTCGGCCACGCCGAGCCAACACAGGACGTGGGAATCGCCGGGCAGCTCGTCCAGGGCGTCCCGGAGGGCGTCGGCGGCGGCGTCCCACTCGCCCTCGTCGCCCAGGCGGTGCGCCTCCTGGAGCAACTCCTCCCGGCGGGCCAGTTGCTCGGGGGTGAGAGGGGGCGGCCCGTCCGGCTCGTCCCTCTTCTTCCGCCTCCAGAACATGGGGTCAGGCTCCGAACTTCACGAGGCGGCCGGCGTGGGCCAGCGCGAGGGGCACCAGGTCCGTGCCCGGGAACCTCCCCAGGTCGCCCGTCCGGCACGTGCCCTCACCGAACGATCCGGCGGAAGGCCGGGGCCAGCGCGAGTGAAGGAGGACCGGGACCGCGTGCCAGGAGTGCTCCCGATACAGCGTCGGCGTCGAATGGTCCCCCGTGACGATGACCACGTCCGGCTCCAGGGCGAGGATCCTCGGAAGCTGCTCGTCCACCGCCTGGATGGCCCGGACCTTGCCCTGGAAGTCGCCGTCATGCCCGCACGTGTCCGTGTCCTTGAAGTGGAGGAAGTAGAAGTCGTAGCCCCCCCACAGCCCCTCCAGCGCGTCCAGCGTTTCCGACACGCCCTCCGGCACCCTGTCCACCCGCATGCCCACGATGCGGGCAACGCCCCGGTACATGGGATACTTGGCGATGGCGGTGCCTCTCAAGCCGAAGCGCTCCTCCATGGAAGGGATGGCCTCGTAGGAGGCGAAGCCCCGCGCCAGGAAGCCCGTACACGCCGGCTCGTCCGCCAGGATGCGCCGCGCCTGGGCCAGGAAGTCCCGCACCACGCCAGCGGCCCGTTCGGAGCCGGGCGTGAGCGCCTCCAACGGCACGTCCTCCACGCCGGTGCGCAGGGGGTCCGTCTCGGTGAGGCCCGCCTGGAGACCCTCGCCCCTGATCCACAGCACCACGCGGTGCTCCTTCTCGGGCACGAGGGTGATGGTGGCTCCCTCAGGCTGAGCGAGGCCGGCCATGAGCTTGTCGACCACCCGGCGCGCCTCCTCGTCCGAGGGCCGGCCGGCCCGCCGGTCGCTCACCCGGCCCCGCCCGTCGAAGGTGGCCAGGTTGAGCCGCGCCGCCACGTCGCCGGGCTCCATCTCGATGCCGACGCCCAGCGCGCTCAGGGCCCCCCGCCCGATCTGGTACCGCCGCGGGTCGTACCCGAACAGGGACAGGTGGCCCGGCCCGCTCCCGGGCGTTATGCCCGGACCCACGGGGTCCAGGAGGCCCAAGGAGGAGCGGCCGGCCAGGGCGTCCAGATTGGGCGTCTCCGCGGTCTCCAGCTCGGTCCTGCCCGTCTCCGGATCCGGCAACCCTCCCAGTCCGTCCATCACCACGAGCACGATCCGGGTGGACGCGTCCCTTTCCACCAGTGACTCCGTCAATGCCTGGTCGCTCATTCGTCCGCTCGTCCCGGGAGGGTCTGTGTGGTGGCCGCGCCGGCCCGGAGGCCTCGTCGAAGGGTGCAAATATACGGGATCGGTCCCGGGAGTCGAACGGCCCTTGTCGGGCGCTACGTCCACGTCTACCGTCCGGGTTCATCGGCCGTCCCCTCGACGGGGGAGGGCCTTCCCCCGTGAAAGGAGAAACGTTGAAGCTCAGCCCCTTCCGGATGGAGCGTTGGCAGTCCACCTACGAGAACCGCGTCCGCTACAACCTGTCGGAGAGCGGCGTCCATCCAATGAGCGTGTCGGAGCTCCTCGAGCTGGCCGGCGAGGGCGCCGGCCCCGACCTGGGGAGCCTAAGGCTGGCGTACGGTCAGTCCAATGGCTCCGACGAGCTTCGGGACCGCATCGCCGCCCTGTATCCCGGTGCCACCGAGGCCAACGTGTTGGTCACCACCGGAGGCGCCGAGGCGAACTTCGCGTGTTTCTGGCACCTGATGGAGCCCGGTGAATCCGCCGCCGTGATGCTCCCCAACTACATGCAGGTCCCGGGGCTCCTGGAGAACTTCCGGGCCCGCGCCCTGCCCTTCCATCTCCGGGAGGAGCTGGGTTGGGAGCCGGACCTGGACGAGTTGGAGGGCGCCCTCGACGCCGGCGCCCGCTTCGTTCTGGTTACCAATCCCAACAACCCCACCGGCCAGGCTCTTGGCTCCGGTGCCATGGACCGGATCGTGGAGCTGGCCGACGCCCATGGCGCGTGGATCCTGGCGGACGAGGTGTACCAGGGAGCGGAGGTGGAGGACGGCGAGACGCCCAGTTTCTGGGGCCGGGGGGAGCGCGTGCTGGTGTCCAACTCCCTCTCCAAGGCGTACGGCCTGCCGGGCCTGCGGTTGGGCTGGGTCGTGGGCCCCGCCGACCTGATCGCGGAGCTGTGGGGACGCACGGACTACACGACCATCTGCCCGGCGACCCTGTCCGATCACCTGGCCGTGGTTGCCCTCGAGCCCGCCACGCGCCAGCGCATCCGGGCCCGCACGAAGGACATCATCCACCGAAACCTCGGGGCTCTCCGCGACTGGCTCGACGAGCGGAGCGACCTGTTCCGCTACCAGCCGCCGGACGCGGGAGCCATCTGCTACGTCCGCTACGACGCCGCCGTGGGTTCGGCCGAGTTCGCCGAGCGCCTGCGCGTGGACCACGGCGTGCTGGTGGTTCCCGGAGACCACTTCGGCATGGATCACTTCCTGCGCATCGGGTTCGGCCCGCCGAGAGAGGATCTGATGGAGGCGCTGGACCGCATCGACACCGCCTTCCGGTGCGTGGTGTGAGGAGCGTGGCGCCGGTCGTGGCGCTGGCCATCGTCCTGGCCGCCCCGACGGTCCCGGCGCGGGGCCAGTCCACGCTTGATCGCTCGCCCAACCTCCCCGGAGCATGGGTGGGCGAGCCCCGGACCTTCTACCTCGACGTCCTGTACCGCGACCATGGAGACGGTCCCGCGTCGCCCACCTTCCTGTTGGGCTACGGGGCGGCGGGATACGCCTTCCTCGGAGCGCGCTACGCTCCGGAGTCGAGGGTCGTGCCGGGGGAGGACGCCGAGTGGGAGGTGGTGGGCCGATTCGCCCCCGTCTCCACCAGCGTGGGCGCGCCTCTGGACCTCGGCCTGACCCTGGCGTGGAACGGAGCGGCGGAAAGCGTTGACGCCGAGCTGAGCGTTGGCAGTCCCATCGGCCGGTCGATCGTGTCGGGGGCGGCCCGCCGCTTCTCCGACGCGTTCGGATCGGGCGACTCGCGCTGGGCGCTGGGAGCCGGGGCGCGCATCCGCCTCCACTCCAGCGTGGCCGTGGCCGCGGACGTGGTCCGGCCCACATCCCGGCGCCCGGGTGAGAGGACGGCCTGGAGCGCGGCGCTCCAGCTCGCCGTGCCCGACACGCCGGCCACCCTGTCCATCCAGGCCGCCAACACCCGCTCGAACACGCTCCAGGGCTCATCCCTGGGCACCTCGGCCACCCGGTACGGCATCGAGATCAATCTGCCGCTGACCCCGTCCCGTTACTTCGGCTCCGGCAGCGGCTTCGGACCCACCGGAACGCGCACGGGCGACGAGGACCTGGTCGCGGGCGACACAGCGCTCATCGTGGTGTCGGACGCCGGGTTCGACCAGGCCCGGACCGTGGTGCGCCTCGGCACGTACGTCCGGTGGATGAACCAGGGCCCGGGCGTGCATGGCTCCAGATCCGATGACGGCGCATGGGACTCACGCTTCATGGCCCCGGGCGAGGCGTACGGGCGCGTGTTCACCGAAGCGGGTGAGTTCAGCTACCACTGCCCGCTCCACCCGAGCGAGCGGGGTGTGGTGATCGTCAGCGAGCGCGGGCCCTAACGTCAGCCCGGCGGCCCTTGCGGCTCGATGCAGAGGGGGTCGTCGTTGGCCGGTCTGTTGACGTGCGTGGACACCTCCCGGGCGACGAGAGCCCCGTCGAGGCACGGCGCCAGGAGCCGCCGGGCCTCGTCCACGGAAGTGTCCCGGCTCATCCAGACGTCGCGAGCCTCCTCGGGCACGATGGCCGGCATGCGGTCGTGGATGGCCTCCATCCAGGGGGCGGCCGACGTCGTGAGGATCGTGAAGGTGTGGAGGTCCTCTCCCTCGGAGGCTCGCCACCGCTCCCACAGCCCGGCGATGGTGAAGGGTCTGCCATCGTCCCGGTGGATCCAGTGCGGGATCTTGTGTCCCTGCCCGCCCGGCGCCCGCATCCACTCGTAGAAGCCGTCGGCAAGGACGAGGCAGCGCCTTCGCCCGAGCGCCTCCCGGAAGGCGGGCTTCACGTGCGCCGACTCCGAGCGCGCGTTTATGAGGCGATTGCCGATGGCGGGATCGTCGGCCCAGAAGGGCACGAGCCCCCAGCGGAGGGCCCCGAGGCGGCGGCCCGCGGACCCCAGGACCAGAACCGGAGCCTCCTGGGTCGGCGCGATGTTGTACCTCGGCAAGGCCAGGGGGAGGTCCGGCATCTCTGGGACCTCGAAGACCTCCACCAGCTCGTCCGCCGTGGAGGTGAGGGAGTACCTACCACACAT
>DASWKP010000034.1:0-9843 GCA_036396575.1 Longimicrobiales bacterium
CCCAACAGGGCGTGGTCCCACTCGAATGCAGCGGGACTTCGGAATCGAGCCACTAGGCATTCTCATCCCCGCGCGAGGCCGGGCGTGTCCGTCATCGACGAGCTGACCGGAGAGTTGTCACGCCTTCCCGGGATCGGGTCCAAGACCGCGCTTCGGCTCGTCTATCACCTGATGAAGGGGTCGCCGGACGACGCCCGGCGCTTGTCACGCGCCATCCGGGACTTGGCGGACCGAATCCGCCGCTGCGCGCGTTGCGGGAATTTCAGCGAGGACGAGCTGTGCGTGGTCTGCTCCAACCCGAGGCGCGACGCAGCGACGTTGTGCGTGGTGGAGGAGGCCTACGAGGTTGGAGCCATCGAACGCACGGGGAGGTTCGGTGGCCTGTACCACGTCCTGGGAGGACGCCTCTCGCCTCTGGACGGAGTAGGACCGGACGAGTTGAACGTACGAAGTCTCCTCGACAGGGTACGCGATGCGCCGGACCGGGTCGCGGAGGTGATTCTGGCCACGAACTCGTCCGTCGAGGGAGAGGCCACGGCGGTGTACCTCGAGGAGCGGATCCGCCCTTTGGGGCCCAGGGTGACACGGCTCGCGCGGGGGATCCCGGTGGGGAGTGATCTGGAGTACCTGGACGGGACCACGCTGGGAGAGGCCCTGACCGGCCGCAGAGAGATGTCATGAACAGGAAGCTACGCATTACGGCGGTCACGGTCCTGGCGGCGGGCGTCGCCGGCGCGGCTCTGGCCCTGCTCGTTCGGGATCAGATGTCGCGCCATCGCCGGGACCTGTTCAGCCATCATACCCTGCGGCGGCTGGCCGCCCTGGGATACATGAGCAGGCAAAGCGCAACGGTGAACAACATCACCCTGTTGAGGGACTTCATCGCCTGGGAGCCTCGCAGACTTCTGAGGAACCGCGCCCGGACAATCGTCCAGCGGATGGAGGAAGAAGCGCGCTCCCGTGACGCTGAACTTGCCGCCCATGTTTCCTAAACCTTGCTTCTCGGCCAGCGGAACCCGACTTTAGGAGCCGTTTCTTCTCACTCCCGAACAGCGAGAGCGTCAGACCATCGTGCCCAGCTCGGAAGGCCTGCACGGCCTCATCATCGAGGACCTCGATCGGCCCCAGCGTAGGAGGATCACATCATGTCCATGATCAACTACGCGAGCCGGGAGATCAACTGCAAGGTCGTCTACTACGGGACCGGGCTCGGGGGGAAGACGACGAACCTCGAATTCGTCTACTCCCGTGTGAATCCCGAGTCCAAAGGCAAGATGATCTCCCTGGCCACCGAGACGGAGCGGACGCTCTTCTTCGACTTCCTGCCCATCGACCTGGGTGAGGTCCGAGGGTTCAAGACGAGGTTCCACCTCTACACGGTTCCGGGGCAGGTCTACTACAACGCCAGCCGCAAGCTGATCCTGAAGGGAGTGGACGGGCTCATCTTCGTCGGCGACTCCCAGCGGTCCCGGGCCGAAGCCAACATCGAAGCCATGCACAACCTGTACGAGAACCTCGAATCGTACGGGTACGACCTGGCGAGCATCCCCTTCGTGATCCAGTACAACAAGCGGGACCTGTCGAACGCCATGCCCGTCGAGGAGCTGCGCGCCCAGATCAACCCCATGGGCGTTCCGGACTTCGAGGGGGTGGCCATCGAAGGGAAAGGCGTCTTCGAGACACTGAAGGCCGTGTCCAAGGCGGTCGTGAAGAACCTGTCCTAAGACAAGGCGACCCCGGCCGTGTTCACGGGGCGTCTCACTCCCCCCAACATCATCACCCTGGTCCGGATCGCGGTCTGTCCGGTCCTCTTCTGGCTGGCCGTGCTGCCCTCGCTGGGGGCCCGCTTCGGTGCCTTCGTCCTCTTCGTCGTGGCCGGCCTCAGCGACGTCTGGGACGGATACCTGGCCCGCAAGCACGGTTGGATCACGGACATGGGGAAGCTGTTGGACCCGTTTGCGGACAAGCTTCTCCTGGTCGCCACCCTCATCCCGTTCTACCTGATCTCCCATCGGCCCGGGGAGGTCCACGAGGTCCCGTTGTGGGGGCCTCTACCCATGTGGGTGCTGGTGGTGATCCTGGGCAGGGAGCTGGGCATCACGCTCTTTCGGAGCTACGCCTCGCGGCGAGGCGTCGTCATCGCGGCGGGGCGGGCGGGCAAGCTGAAGGCGCTCGTTCAGAACCTCTTTACCGGAGGGCTCCTCCTCTGGTATCCGCTGCTGGACTCCGCTCTGGCCCGGGGATGGACCGACACCGCGGCCTGGGGCGCGTGGCGCCTCCTCCACCGGGGGTGGGTGGGCGTGACCCTGGTCCTGGCCCTGGTCCTCACCATCTACTCCATGATCGACTACCTGTGGACGAACCGGTCGCTCCTGGGCGTCCGGGACTGAAGGCTTCGCCGGATGTGAGCGGCTCACCCGATCCGGCGCCCGTGCCCCGAGCCGTCATCGTCACCGTCGGAGACGAGCTGCTCCTGGGAGAAACCGTGGACTCCAACGCGGCCTGGCTGGGGCGGGAGCTGGGGGCCATGGGCGTGAACGTGGTCCGGTGCGTGACGGTGGGAGACGTCGTCGTGGACATCCAGGAGGCCGTGGCCGGCGGGCTCACGGCCGCGGACGTGGTGGTGGTGACCGGCGGGTTGGGGCCGACCCGGGACGACCGTACCCGCCCCGCGGTGGCAGACCTCCTTGGAGTGCCCCTCCTGCTGGACGATGGCCTGATGGAGGCACTGCGTGAGCGCTTCCGTCGTCGAGGCTATCCGGAGCTGCCGGAGCCGAACCGGACCCAGGCGATGGTGCCGGCAGGAGCGCGCGTGCTCCCCAATCACCTGGGAACCGCCCCCGGCCTCCTCCTGGCGAGCCGCGGCCGGTGGGTCGCCCTCCTTCCGGGCGTTCCTCCGGAGATGAAGGCCATCGTCCGAGGAGGGTTGAAGGAGGCGCTCGTGGAGGCCCTGGGGCCCCGCCTGCGTCCGGTCCGCCATCGGGTCCTGCGCACCACCGGGATCGCTGAGTCCGAGCTGGCTCGTCGGGTGGAAGAGATCCTCCCCGAGGACCTGGGCTCGGTGAGCGTGGCGTTTCTCCCGGACCTCCGGGGCGTCGACCTTCGACTCACCGCCCGCGGCCTGGCTCCCGAGGAGGCCAGGGATCGCCTGGACGTCGTGGAGGCGCTCCTGCGCCCGGTCGTGGACCCGTACGCGTACGAGTCTGCTGGCGGAGATCTGGCAGAGGCCGTCACCGAGGCCCTCCGTCGCGGAGGGCACGCCCTGGCCCTGGCCGAGAGTTGCACCGGCGGCCTGGTCGCCAAGCGGATGACCGACCCGCCTGGAGCGTCCGCCGTGGTGCGAGGGGGCGTGGTGGCGTATTCGAACGAGGCCAAGGTCGTGCTTCTGGGAGTGGCCCCCGATCTTCTTGAACGGGACGGAGCCGTGTCGGAGGCGGTGGCCCGGGCCATGGCGTCCGGCGTCAGGGAGCGCTTCGACGCCAGCGTCGGCGTCGGCGTCACCGGGGTCGCCGGTCCCGGGGGAGGCACCGAAAGCAAGCCCGTGGGACTCGTGTGGCTGGCCGCGGACGTCCGCGGGGAGGTCCGCGCCGAGAGCGTGATGCTCGTAGGGGATCGCGAGGCCATCCGGGAGCGGGCGGCTCAGGCGGCTCTGGCGTTGCTGCTGAAGCTCCTGGAGCGGGGGCCTTGACGTCCTTCGCCGGGATCACGGACAGCTTCGTGGCGGCCGGTGGGGCCTGCCTGCGCTCCCGCAGGTGGGAGGCGGGAGAACCGCGGGGACGCGTCCTCCTGGTGCACGGCCTCGGCGAACACGGGGGGCGCTGGGGCCACGTGGCGCGCTTTCTCGCCGGCCGGGGGTTCGGGGTCTTCTCGTACGATCAACGCGGGCATGGGGCCTCCGAGGGCGCCAGGGGACACCTCCCGTCCTTCGACGTGCTCCTCGACGACCTGCGCCACGCCCAGGAGGAGCTGGAGCGAAGGCTGCCCGGAGAGGGGCCACCGTTTCTTTACGGGCACTCGATGGGTGGGTTGGTGGTCATCCGATACGTTCAGAGCTACGGCGCCCCATCACCCGGTGTGGTGTTGTCGGCGCCCTGGCTGGGGACGGCGATGGAGGTTCCGGGCTGGAAGCGGCTGGCGGCCCGTCTTCTCACTCGCTTCGCGCCCGAGGTGACGCTCACGACGGATCTCGAAGCCTCGGCCCTGAGCCGGGATCCTGGCGTCCAGCGTGCCTACGACTCCGACCCGCTGGTGCACCGAAGGCTGTCGCCTCGCCTGTTCGCGCAGGTCGAGCAGGCCCAGGCTCTGGCGTTGGAGCAGGGCCTCCATCCGTCCGTGCCCGCTCTGGTCCTGGTCCCCGAGGACGACCCGATCACCGATGTGGGTTTGACACTGCGGTGGGCCGGGTCGCTACCGGGAGGACAGGTCCGGGTCCTTCGCCTGGCGGGCTTGAGACACGAGCCCCACAACGAGCCGGAGGGGGAGAGCGTGCTGGCGAGCGTGGTCGAGTGGCTGGAAGGGCTGCGGGCCTAGGACACTAGAACCCTGGCTTGATGGTCGGGTATCTTGTGGGTCCCCGCGGGGGGGCGCACCCATGGACCAGAGCGGAAAAGCCGAAACAATGACGAAAAAGCCCTCTACGGAGCCCGAGGCCGGGCTGGACGATGGAACTCCGGTCGATGCCGCGGCGGAAGCCCCCCCGGAGGCGGAGACCGACGAAGTCAACTCCGGCAGCGGCGGGGCCGTGGCCCCCGAGAACGGCGCCGACGAGGCCGGGGTGAAGGCCGGAGATGATGCCGGCGGCACAGCCGACTCCGAGCTCGCCGTCGATACGGAGCGGCGGGTGGACGACGTGACTGAGCTCCGGGAGGAGCTGGACGCCCTCACGGACAGGCACCTGCGACTGGCCGCCGAGTTCAACAACTTCCGTCGCCGCCAGGAGGCTGAGGCCGCGGGCACGTGGGCCCGGGCCCAGGCGGACCTCCTGCTCCGCTTTCTCGATGTTCTGGACGACCTCAACCGGGTGAGCGGCCTGGACCCGGCCGACGAGGCCGTGTCCGTGCAGTCCATCGTCGAGGGGGTCGATCTGGTGGAGCGGAAGTTCATCCGTGCCCTGGAGGACTGTGGCGCCGAGGTGATCCATGCCGAAGGGGAGCCGTTCAATCCGGAGATCATGGAGGGCATGATGCGCGTGCCCGCCGACTCCGAGGAACAGGACGAGACGGTGGCCCAGGTCTTCCAGAAGGGATACATGCTCAAGGGCACGCTGGTCCGTCCCGCGCGCGTGAGCGTCTACAAAGCCGGGTGAAGAGGATGGCCAAGCAGAGCAAGGACTTCTACGAGATCCTCGGCGTCTCCGAGAAGGCCTCCAAGGACGAGATCAAGAAGGCGTACCGGAATCTGGCGAAGAAGTACCACCCGGACGCCAACCGGGACGATCCCAAGGCCTCCGAGCGGTTCAAGGAGGTCGGGGAGGCGTACTCGGTCCTCTCCAACGAGGAGAAGCGCAAGCAGTACGACCGCATGCGTCGCCTGGGGGCCTTCGGGCTTGGCGGGCGTTCGGAGGGCCGGACCGGGGGGGCGGGGGGACCGGGAGGCTTTGGAAGCGCGGGAGGGTTCTCCTTCGACGACCTGGGCGGCGTCGGCGGGCTGGGGGACATCTTCAGTTCGATCTTCGACCTGGGGCGGAAGGGTCAGGCCGCGTCGAAGAAGGGAAGGGCGCCCCGGAAGGGCCAGGACGTGGAGTATATGGTGGACATCCCATTCGAGATGTCCGTGGAGAGCGGCAAGGTCTCCATCGCGGTCTCCATCACCGAGGAGTGCGCGACCTGCGCGGGGAATGGTGCGGCGCCGGATTCGGGTAGCCATCGCTGTACGGAGTGCGGCGGAAGCGGTTCGGTGGCGTTCGGACAGGGTGGCTTCGCGGTCAAGAGGCCTTGTCCCGCGTGCTTCGGTCGCGGCACGATCCCCGATACGCCGTGCCCGTCCTGCCAGGGCCGGGGTGAAGTGCGCCAGAACCGTAAGATCCAGGTGGCGGTGCCCAAGGGCGTGGAGACGGGCTCGAAGGTGAGGCTCGTCGGACAGGGGGAGCGGGGTCACGCCGGCGGGACCGCCGGCGACCTGATCATCACGTTCAAGGTCAAGCCCCACCGCTTCTTCAGGCGCGAGGGGACGGACATCCACGTCACGGTGCCCATCAACATCGTCCAGGCGAGCCTGGGCTCGAAGATCAAGGTGCGGACGGTGTCGGGGAGGCGGGTGGTCCTGACGATCCCGCCGGGTACCCAATCGGGCACGAAGTTCCGGATCCGGGGGCAGGGGGTGGAAAAGGGCGGGCGCGTCGGGGATCAGTACGTGGAGGTACGCGTGGATGTCCCCGAGGCGCTCAGCGACGAGCAGCAGAAACGAATGGAGGAGTTCGCCAGCGTCACCGGTTTGAAGCACTGACGTTCGCGCCGATCGTGGCAACGATCCTGCCCCCGCCGAGTACGCGCGCCTCCTGAAACACCACGGCTGACTGACCGGGCGCCACCGCCGTCATGGGATCGTCGAACGCCAGGACGAGGTCGCCGTCGACCCCGGCCTCGACCACGGCGGGAGCGGATCGGGCTCGATGCCGACACTGCACCGTCACACGGTCCCCGGGGCGGGGAGGGCGGGCCAGCCAGTTCGGCTCCGCCACGCGGACCGCCGCGACCGCCAGCGCCTCCCGGGGCCCCACGACGACCTCCCGGACATCCGGACGGATCGCCACCACGTACATGGCGGCGGGAAGCCCACCCCCGAGGCCCTTCCTCTGCCCCACCGTGAACCCCGCGTACCCGGAGTGCTCGCCGAGGACCGCCCCGTCCAGGGTGACGATCGGGCCCGGCTCGAGGGCCGGGTGGCGGGTGGGAAGACGCCGATCGAGGAGGTCCCGGTAGTCCCCCGTGGGAACGAAGCAGATCTCCTGGGACTCGGGCTTGTCAGCGGTCACCAGGCCGAGTTCCCGGGCCCTGCGGCGCACCTCGCTCTTGGTGAGCCCTCCCAAGGGAAAGACCAGCCGGGGCAGGAGGTTCTTCGGCAGGCCCCACAGGAAGTACGCCTGGTCCTTGCCGGCATCGACGCCCCGGAGGAGCGCGGTGCCTTCGGGCTCGGCCCTGACGCGGACGTAGTGCCCCGACGCGATGGCGTCGCATCCCAGGTCCTCCCCCCGGCGCATCAGGTCCCTGAACTTGGTATTCGAGTTGCAGCGGACGCACGGGTTCGGGGTCCGTCCACGGGCGTACTCGGCCACGAAGTCGTCGATGACGTCCCGTGTGAAGTCCTCCTCAACGTCGAAGACGAAGTGGGCGATGCCCAGCCGGTCCGCGACCCGACGGGCGTCATTGATGCCGTCGAGACCGCAGCACGTGCGGCCGTGCGCGGGTGTCTCGGAGTAGCAGAAGGTCTTCATGGTGACGCCCACGACATCGTGCCCTCGCTCCACCAGCAGGGCCGCCGCAACCGACGAATCGACACCCCCGGACATGGCCACGAGTATCCTGCGAGGCAGCTCGCCAGGGACCGTGGGGGGAGGCTCGCTGGCGCTCACGCCGGCGACATCCGCTCGACGGCTCGCACCGTTGCCTCTACGGCCCGCTCCACGTGCTCCGGGAGCGTCCCGCGCCCCAGGCTGAAGCGCAGCGCCGCCCGGGTCCCCACGGCGGGGCCGAAGAGGGCCTCCAGTACGTGACTGGCGGTCGTGGCGCCCGAGGCGCAAGCCGAGCCGCCCGAGACCGCTACGCCATCGAGGTCGAGGGCCGCCACCAGCGCCGCCCCGTCGATTCCCGGGATGCCCACGTTGACCACGTGGGGTGCCCTGGGCGCGCCCCCGCCGTGGACGACCAGGCTGGGCAAACGGGCCCGCAGCGCTGCCTCGAGCCCATCTCGCAGGCCCCCAAGGCGAGCGGCCTCGGATTCCCGCTCGGCAACGGCGAGCGCGAGGGCTTCCGCCAGGCCCACGGCTCCGGCCACGTCCTGGGTACCCGGCCGCACGCCCCGCTCCTGCCCGCCGCCGTGGAGGAGCGGCGCCAACTCCGTTCCCTCGCGGACGAACAGGACCCCCGTGCTTTTGGGCCCGTAGATCTTGTGGCCGGTGACGGTCAGGAGGGCCACGGGCACGTCGTCGACGCGGACCGGGACTTTTCCGACCGCCTGCACGGCGTCCGTGTGGAGGGGGACGCCTCGAGCCTGGCACCGCTCGGCCACCTCCGGGACGGGCAGCACCATCCCCACCTCGTTGTTCACCCACATCACCGAGACGACCGCGGGCAAGTCTTCCAGTGCCTGGTCCAGAGCGTCCAGGTCCAGCCGTCCGGTGGGGTCCACGGCCAGGACCCGCCTTCGGACTCCAAGGGCCTCTTCCCAACGGGCCGCCTCGAGGACGGCATGGTGCTCCACCGCCGAGTGGACGATCGACGGCCGCCCGCCCCCGGGGCGAGGAAGGCGCGCCCGGCCGAAGATGGCCAGGTTGTCCGACTCGGTGCCCCCGCGCGTGAAGTGGACCTCCGGCGGCCTGGCCCCCAGGGTCGCGGCGACGCTCGCTCGGGCGCCCTCCAGGGCCGCGGCGGCCTGGCGACCCCAGCGGTGGGCGCTGGAGGGGTTGCCGAACGCCTCGTCGAGATAGGGGGCCATGGCCTCCCGCACCTCAGGGCGCAGCGGCGTGGTGGCGGCGTGATCCAGGTAGATGAAGTCCAAGGACTGGTTCCTCGGGCGTTTCGGTGGCCTCGGCGAGCGTCTAAGTTCCAGGGACACCCGACAACCGTACCGTACACCTTGCCGCACGTGATTGGATCCACCCCGCGCACGCCGCCACCCTTTCCGAATGGCCAGCCACGCGCCTTCCGCTCGACGGTGCACGGGACCGTCTTTGCGGGGAGGGACCGCTACCTGGCTAGCCTGTGCGACGGGGATGAGGTGCGGCTCGTGCCGGATCCCCCCTGCCAGGACGTGCCCGAAGTGTGGGTCCATCTCTCGACGGGCGAGCCCCTGGGACATCTTCCCCCGGAGATCTCCACCTGGTTGTGGCCGTGGATGCTGCGCGGCGGTCCCGTGCGGGCGAGGGCCCAACGGGTGCACGGGTCGGACGTGCCGAGCTGGCGGCGCCTGGTGCTGGAAGTCGTGTGCGGCTGACGGTTGCCGGCCGAACAAGCTTCTTCAGAAGGTGGCGACTCCGAGTCCGCCAAGGGTGACAGCCTCCGCCACTTCCCGCGACCGGAATGGCTCTCCGTACCGAACCCTGATCAGTGACCCGTAGTGGGCGCACTTGGCCCGGATCTGGTCGTAGAGCGGGCGGTCCCCGCCCGGGAAAACCTCTCCCATGGCCGTCTGGCGGTCGAACTGGGAGTCGTACGCCCGTAGCGCCTCGATCTTCCGGTCCATCTCCTCGGTGACGTCCACGACGAAGGAGGGCGGCTCGGCGTCCTCCCGGAACGCCGTCGCTTCCACCACCTTGAACGGCCGGTGGGGATCACCGGGCGCGTCGAAGTTGGCGAGCCCGGCCAGATAGCATGCGTCAAACGCCAGGCGTGCCGCCACGCGGTGGTCCGGGTGCCGGCCCTCGCGCCAGTGGGTCACTACGATCCGGGGGCGCAGCTCCCTGAGGACGGCGACCACCGCCCGACGGGCCTCCAGGTTGTTCTCCAGCGCCGCGTCGGGAAGGCCCACGTTCCGGCGCGCCGCCAGGCCCATGATCTCGGATGCCCGCTCCGCCTCGCGCTGGCGCACGTCGGCGCTGCCGTGGGTGCCGCTCTCGCCCCGGGTGAGGTCCAGCACGCCGGCCCGCTCCCCTCGGCGCGCGCTCTTGATGAGGGCCCCGCCACACAG
>DASWKP010000035.1:0-4292 GCA_036396575.1 Longimicrobiales bacterium
GCTTCTTGTCGGTGGGGAGGGAGGCCGTGGGGGGCGCGACGCTTGCCAGAACGTCGTCGGTCCTGGCCGCGTCCAGAGTGAAGACGCCGCCCACGTCAGGGGCCGCCGCGTCCCGCCGGGTCAGAGGAGCGAAGCCCCAGCGCACCCCCACGGTGCGCAGGATCGACGTGTGGTCGAAGGGCGTCCGGCCGGGCGCGCGATGCACCGTCCCGGCCTCGATCCAGGGCGAGACGAGGATGGTGGGGACGCGCACCCCGAAGCGGTCGAAGGCGAAGCCGTTGGGCGCTTTGGTACCGTCGGGAGGGACGGCGCCCGTGGGCGGCGCCACGTGGTCGTAGCAGCCGCCGTGCTCGTCGAAGGTCACGACCAGGAGGGTCTTCTCCCAGCAGGGGGACGAGCGCACCGTCTCGTAGATCTCCTTCAGGTACTGCTCGCCGCTGGCCACGTTGTAGTTGGGGTGCATGCTGTTGCCCGTGGTGCCCCACTTCGGCTCCAGGAACGAATAGTTGGCCAGCTTGCCCGAGGCGGCAGCCGTCTTGAAGTCGTCGAAGGTGCCGAAGTTGGAGTCCGGAGCCGCCAGCAGGTCGGCGATGTCGAAGCGCGTGTACGACATCTGGGCGGTGTCGTACGCGTAGATCGCCCAGCTCTGGCCGTTGTCCCCCAGCGCGCCGCAGATGCTCTTCGAGCGGAACGGGTACTTCCAGTCGTTGTGGATCAGCCCCTCGGAGGTGGCCATGTGCATGAAGGCCCGGTTGGGCTGCGTCTCCGTGGGCGCCGAGCAGTACCAGTGGTCGCACACCGCGTAGCCCCGGGCCAGGGCCGACATCACCGGCAGGGTCTCGGGCGTGTGCATGGCCAGGATCCCCTTGGCCGACGCGCCGGGGTAGATGTCGAAGCCCGCGCCGGGCTCCCAGCCCATGGTGTACTGGTAGTTCTTCACGAAGCCGCTGTTGTCCGGCGGCTTCTTCTGCTCCACCACCATGTTGTCGTCCCAGAGTTGGGCCGAAGTGTTCGCGAAGCCCTCGCCGGGGTCGGCCCGGGGCGTGAAGTAGCAGTACGGGTCGGACGGATCGAGGCGCCACACCTTGATGACGTTGCCGTCCTTGTCCTCGTTCGTCTCGTTCCCGGTCAGTCCTTCGAAAGGATGACCCAGGGGGGAGACGTTGCCTTCCTCCGAGTAGAGGAAGCCCAGCATGTGGTCGAAGGAGCGGTTCTCGAGCATGATGACCACGACGTGGTCGATGCGATCGAGACCCGAGGTGGGATGGGCCACGGCAAAACCCCCTTGGCGGCAAGGGACACCAGAAGCAGCGACGAACCGGGAGGGGGGCTGCCCCGGTGCATCCAGGGGAGCGATGCGCGGGACCTGAAAGATATTATCAGCGGGTCACCTCGGCGCGCAATCGTCCCGAGGGGCTTGCCTCGGTCCGGTCAACCCGCCGCGTCGCCGGGTGGGGCGGTGGGGCACACCCGGTGGATCGGCCGGCCTCCGCCCGAGTCGAAGGCCATGTTGTCCCGGGGGACGGGCTGGCCGCACTTCGCGCAGATCTCGCCCGCCTTCACGGTCCGTCGCGCGGGGTCGTCCCCGCCCAGTCCGAACAGTTTGCTCAAGAAGCCCACGGCACCTCCCTCTCAAGAGTCATGGAGGAGTGTAGAGGTACGGAGGTACTGGCGTCCACAGGCCCGACATTCTATACGTGGAGTCTTCGCGGGCGCGGAAGCGCCCCTGAACCAACACTCTCCGGCGGACCCCCCAGCGCCGAATCGCCCACCCTGGCCGGAGGTCCGCGACATGCTCGGATCCGAAACGCTGGACGTGGCCATTGGCCTCGTCATGGTGTACGTGCTCCTGAGTGGACTTTCCTCGGGTCTCCGGGACGTGGTGGCCAACCTCTTCGATCACCGCGCCCAGCATCTCGAGGCTGGGATCAAGTCGCTTCTCCGGGACGGAGCCACGGGGCTGGCCCGGGAGCTCTACGCCCACCCGCTCATCCAGGACGTGCCCGAGAGGGGAGCGGGGGGAGGTGAGCAGAAGCCGATTCACATCCCCTCGCGCAGCTTCGCCCTGGCCCTGGTGGACACGCTGGGGCGGAAGGCCCCGGCCACCGACGCTTCTCCCGGCGACCGCAGTGTCCTCACCCTGGCCTCCATCCGGGCCGGCGCGGCGAAGATCGAAGACGACGCCGTGCGCCGTGCCGTGCTCACGGCCATCGACATGGCGCAGGGTGACCTGGACCGGGCTCTGGGCAACGTGGAATCGTGGTTCGACTCCGCCATGGACCGGGTGTCGGCCTGGTACAAGCGCCAGAGCCAGAAGATCGTCATCGCCGCCGCCGTGCTCGTGACCCTGGGCCTCAACGTGAACACCCTGGCGGTCATCGAGCAGCTCTCCAAGGACGACGCCCTGCGCACGCAGCTCGTGGCCGATGCCGTGGACGCGACCGCGCCCGAGGGCGGCGACGTTCGGGACCAGTACGAACAGCTCCAGGCCCTGGGCCTTCCGCTCGGCTGGACGGCGGGGTGGCCCGGAGCCCAGAGGGCGATGCGCCCGGACGACGATGAGTTCCGCCTGTGGGAGGACGCCTTCCAGCCCGCCCTGGGCTGGCTCATCACGATCTTCGCGGTGTCGCTGGGCGCGCCCTTCTGGTTCGACGTCCTGGGCGGGATGGTCCGTCTGCGCGCGGGTGCCCGGCCCGCCGGCGGCGGAGGAGGCGGCGGAGGCGGAGGAAGCGCCGGGCGCTCACAGGGCACGGCGTAGGCCGACCCAACGCGATCCAACACGACCCTCACCCGGACCCATCCATGGCCGACCGCACGTTGCTGGTTCCCGGAACTCAGGCTACCAACCTCGCCGACCAGAACGGCAAGATCGTCTACAACGCCGTGCGCGTGAGCGTCGGCCTCCAGAAGGACGACCTCGGGGGCCGCCCTCCCTCGGAATGGCAGGCCCTCCTCTCCACCGAGCACCGTCCCGGACTGTGGGCGCCCACGAAGACATCGCTGGAGCCCGGCACCGAGGTCACGGAGCACTCGGTGGTGGGCACACCGTACGACCGTATGCTGTCGTTCGCGGAGCCATGGCCGTACGACTGGCGTCTCGACATGCGCTACAACGCCCTCAAGCTGCTCCGTTACCTGGAGCGGAACGCCCCCCAGGAGGGGCGCTGGAACCTCATCGCCCACTCCCAGGGGGGCATCATCATCGTTCTGGCCAGCAAGCTCGCCTCCCGCGTGGACGACTTCGCCCACCTGGTGGGGCGCGTGGTCCTGGTGGGGGCCCCTCTGGCGGGGACGATGCGCGCCACCGAGGCGATCCTGTGGGGCAGCACCGGCCTGGGCGCGGACCAGGTAGACGCCGCGCGGGGCATGGCCCGGACCTGGCCCGCCCTCTACCAGATGATGCCCTCGTGGAGGGCTGTCCTGGACAAGGACGGCAACGAAGCGCCCGACGACCAGCAGCTCGTCCAGCCCGGGGGCTGGCCGGGCGCGTGGGGCACGGGCATCCAGGACGACCTGCTCCTGCGCACCCGGGAGGTGCAGGCGCTGTTGCACGGGCCCATGTCCAACTTCGGCCCCTCCATGCTGGCCCGGGCCGTGCTGGGCAAGAAGCAGATGTCCCCCGTGACCCTGGTCCGGAACGGCAACGACCTCCCCGCGGACCGGAATCAGATGGCCAGCCAGCTCGGAGACTCCCTGGTGCCCGCCCAGCGGACCCTGGACTGGGGCGGGACCATGTACGCCAACCACGTGCTCCTCCTGACCGGCAAGCCCGAACGCCACGCCATGCTGTGTCAGGACGAGGACGTGGTGGCCACCACGAAGAAGTTCCTCAAGCAGAAGACGCCGCCCGCGCCGGCCAGCGCGTGATGCGAGTGCCTGCGCCGTTCCGTGGCCACGCCGACCGCGCGACCGCCGCGGCGCGGCCCACTACCACCGACCCGCCACAGCGGAGACCTCCCGTGCCCGTGATCGCTCACGCGTTCCGTCGACTCGAATCGCGCCCTCGGGGGCGCCTGGCGGCCCGCCTCGCCCCCGCGCTCCTCCTCTCCGGATTGCTCGCCGCCCCCGCCGCCGGGCAGTCACCACGCCTCCAGGTGGCCTGGGTGGACGACCAGGTCCTGGGCCCGCTGGTGGGGATCGAGGGCCGCACGCCCATCGGCTCCGAGCCCGAGCAGCCCGCGAGCGGACCCATCGTCATGCAGACCCGGGACTGGATGCTCACCGGCGAAGCCGCGGTGGGGGTCAACCTCAATCCCGACGACGCCGACGTCGAGGTCCTCCTGTACCTGCAC
>DASWKP010000036.1:0-10459 GCA_036396575.1 Longimicrobiales bacterium
ACGGCGCGAACAGGAGGTGCGCCAGCCCGAAAGGCAGGAAGCGGAGCGCCTGGCCGAACGACAGGGTCTCGACGCCCAGCCCGAAGGCCGAGCCGGCTCCTCGTTGGAGGTCCTCCCGAATGAGAGTGGCCGTCTGCAGCGGGTTCTCGAGCGCCACCCGCTCGAAGATCCCGAGGCTCGCGAAGGCGAAGGTCGCGAAAAAGACCAGGACCGACCCCACGACCAGGACCCGCATCTTGTTGCCCCGCCGCGTGCCCGCGAACAGACCCAACAGGCACCCCGCAGTGACCAGGAAGGCCATGTAGTCCCGGTACATGCTCAGGACCACGACCCCCGCCATCAGGAGGAAGAGCTCGAGGCCGCTGGACCGCCGCAGGCTCACGACCGCCACGGTCACGACCCCCGTCACCAGGAGGGTCGTGGGCGCCTCCCGGATGTTCAGCACCGACCAGAGGGCCAGGGACGGATAGAACGCCGTGAGCATGGCGGCCCACCGCCCCACGCGCTCCCCCAGGACCTCCCTCCCCAGATAGAAGGACAGGACGGCGGTCCAGGCCCCCAGGAAGGCGTTGAGGACCACGGTGCCCAGGCTGGAGTTCCCGAACAGGTAGAGGAAGAGGGCGTTGACGTAGTAATGGGCCACCTGCCACCGCCCGACGATCTCGGTGGGCAGCTCCCGGAGCCCGCGCCAGTGGTCCACGATGCCCCGACCGAAGTACTCGTACGTGGCCGCGTCCGGCGCGAACAAGTAGGGGCTCAGCCCCCCGTGGATCGCGAGGATCAGGAGGGCCCGAAGCGCCAGGGCGCCCGCCACCAGCCCGCTCAGCCAGAGCCGGACGCGCGCATCGCGCTCCCAGCCCAGGATGACGTACGTCACCAGACCGAGCGAGCCGAACTCCAGAGTGAAGGGATAGACCTGTCCAGGCCGAAACGCCGCCAGGATCCCCACCAGGGCCAGACTCACGGCCAGAATGAAGGCGAGGAGTGGCTTGAGGGATGTGGGATGGATCCGCTCGGCCATCGCCTAGGGCCCCTCCGCCTCAGGCGTCGCGCCCGCGGCCTGGGGCGTCGCGCCCGCGGCCTCGGGCCAAGGGGCCCCTACCGGACCCATCGCGGCCGAGACCCCCAGCCCCAGGAGCGCCCACAGGTGGCGGAAGTCCTCCCCCGCGATGGTGACCCAATGGACCAGGAGCCCCGCGGCGAGGACGATCAACGCGGCACGCAGCCGACCGGACGCGGGATCCGACGCCCGCGTGGCGGCCAGCACCCCGCGCGCCACGAACGCGAGCCCGCCGAAGAAGAGGATCATGCCCACGGGTCCGAACTGGCCGAGAACGCTGAGATACGTCGAGTGCGCGTCCCAGTAGCGCAGGACACCGCCGGGTGCGACCGCCTCCGTCGTGGCCGCCAGGAACGGCGCCGACCCCACCCCCAATAGCGGAGCTTCCTTCACCGCCTCCAGGGCGCCCATCCAGATCTCGGGACGGCCCCCCCCGGTTGTGATGGCCACGCCGGCCACCGAGAAGGTGATGGGCCACACGGCGGCGGCCAGAGTCACGGCCACGAGCACCGCCCCACACGCCAGCGCTCCCACGCGGCGGCCCGGGGTCAGACCGCTCGACCCTTGAAAGGCCAGGGCGATGAGCCCCGCGCCCACCGCCACCGCGGCGGACGAGACCGACAGGGCCAGTCCCGCCGCGAGGCCCGCCGCCAACGCCACACCGAGAACCCGCCGGCGCCCGACCCACGCGGGCCAGCGCCACCAGAGCAGGACGCCGGACACGAAGAGGTACTCGCCAAACAGGTTCGGATGTGGAAAGGGACCCTGGAGTCGGATGAAGGGCAGGCCCTCCACCCTCCCACCCGTGTAGAGGATCCGCTCCCGCAGGACATCGGTGCCGGCGAGCCCGAACAGCACGGTGACCAGCAGGGCTACCAGCGACCCCATGAGCCACCCGTCCGCCAGGCGGTCCGGCCCCGTGGTCGCGGTTCCGAGGAGCCAGGCGCCCAGGGCCAGGGCCACGATGCCCCCGCCCTTGACGAGGGCGTGATTGGTATGGAACCCCCACAGGGCCGACACGGCGATCCACACGCCGAAGCCCAGCAGGAGGGCGATACCCAACGCGGCGGACGAGTCGATCGAGCGCCGGGCCTCCGCACCGCCCCGCGCTCCCCAGGCGGCCCCACCGCACACCAGGACCAGCACGGCCAGGACGATGTCGCTCAGGGTGGCCGCGGCCCCGCCCACCGGCACGACCACCAGATGGGCCAGAGGGAGGGTCGCCACGTACGCCACAGCCACGAGGCCCGCCGCTCGGCCGAGCGGCGTTCGGGCCGTATCCACCGGCCCCGTCACGCGCCGCTCCCCTTGGGGCAGAAGTGGCGAACCACGGCGTCCACGAGCGCCTCGGCGGTGTGTACCGGCGCCACGGTCGCGACCCGATAGCCCATCTCCTCCACCGCGGCCGCCGTCACGGGACCGATCGCGGCCACCGGTACCGTGACGGCGGCGGGGCCCATGGCGTCCAGGAAGTGCCGGGCCGTCGACGGCGACGTGAAGGTCAGCAGGTCCACCCCGCCCTCCTCCAACTCGGCCCGGATCGCGCCCAGGTCCTCCTCGATGGGCGGAACGGACCGGTACGCCACCACCCGGGTCACGTCCGCGCCCAGCTCGCGTAGGCCTGCGGGCAGGTTGTCCCGAGCCGCCTCCGCAACCGGCAGCAGGATCCTGCATCCGGACAGATCCGCGCCCGATCGCCGAAAGGCATCGAGGAGCCCCTCCCCCGTGAAGTCGTCAGGCGCCAGGTCCACCGTCCACCCCAACTCCTCCGCCGCCCGCGCGGTGGCCGTGCCCACGACCGCCCACCCTCCGGGTCCGTGGACGGCCGGATCCAACCCCACCCCGCTCATGGCATCGGCCAACGCCCGCACACCGCTCACGGACGTCAGGACCACCCAGCCGTAGGTCTCCACCGCCGCGGCAGCGGTCAGCAGGGGTCCCGGGTCGGTCGGGGGCACGATCTCGATGGTGGGCAACACCAGCACCCGTGCACCAAGGACTTCCAGGCGACGAACCATCGGCCCGGCTCGATCCCGGGGCCGGGTCACCAGGACCGTCCTGCCCACCAGGGGACCGGGCGAGGAAGACAGCGGCCCGCGGCTGGCGTTCGGCTCCCTGGACCCGGGTTCCCTGGCGGTGCGGGGGCGCTCGTTCATGACGAGGATAGTGCAGCGCGACGCAACGGAGGTCCAGAAGCACGAAGACCCCCGCAGCGCACCGCGGAGGTCTTCGGAGCCTTCAGGGTCGGGCCCCGCGGGGCCGTCCGATCAGCCGGTCCTGGGCAGAGGCGGTGCCTTGACCACCTTGCCGCCGGACAGGCACGCCGTGCATACGCGAACGCGCCTGCGCTCTCCCTTGTCGTCGATGATCTTCGCCGTCTGAAGGTTCGGCAACCAGCGACGCCGGGTCTTGTTGTGAGCGTGGCTGACGTTGTTCCCCGTCGAGGGGCTCTTGCCACAGACGTAACACACTCGCGCCATGATCCTCGTCTCCCCGCTAACCGTCTCGTTGTTCGATCACACCCCGCACGTTTCCAGGCAGAGCGCAAGCTATCGGTCGCCTTCTCCACCGCCGTCGCCGGCCCCATCGCCCGAGCCCGCGGGCGCCATCACCCCCGGCCCCCGGATGACCGACGCTTCGATGAAGTACTCGGAGAAATCGACCACGGGGCGCTCACCCTCGCTCACGGCCCCGGCCGAGATCCACGCATCGACGATGCTATCGGTCATCGCGAGGACGTTGCCCACCACGGTGACCGTGCCCTGCGGCAAGCTCTGTCCGCGAGCGACCAGCGCCGAGTCCAGCTTCACCAGGAATGGGTTCGAAGAACCCGCGATACCCACCTCGATGAAGAACGCCTGCGAACCCACCGCCGAGACCACGTCGACGTCCGAGACGCGAACGAACATCGTGTTGAACGCGCTGGCGTCGGTGCGCAGGTCCGGGCTGGTGACATCGACGGCACCCTCCTCGCCCGCCAGGTTCGAGGTGTCCGTGTCCTCCATGATCATGGGCGGAGTTCCCTCCGCCGTCTTTCCCAGCCAGAACAGGAAACCGATCATGGCGGCGAAGCTCACGACCATCAGGAGGGTAGCCAGGTTCGCCGCGCCGCGCCGAGAGTCCATATCGGTCATCGTCGTTCCCTTACCGTTTCTCAGGATCGGAGCGCTCACGGCGCTCCCGTCGTCCTACCGCGACCGGCCCCATAGTAACGACCGCCACCCCGGCCAGAAACCGGTGAGCCGGACTCCCGCTCAGTCCACCAACTCGATGAGGGCCATGTCGGCGGCATCCCCCTTGCGCGAGCCCAGCTTGAGGATGCGTGTGTACCCGCCGGGGCGGCTCTCGAAGCGGGGGCCCAACTCCTCAAAAAGTGTACCTACGGCGACGCGGTCGTGGAGCTTTCGCGTCGCCAGGCGGCGGGCGTGCAGATCCCCCCGCCGGGCCAGCGTGATGAGGCGCTCGGCGAACGGCCGCAGCTCCTTCGCCTTGGCAGTGGTCGTCTGGATCCGACCGTGGCGAAACAGGTTCACGGCCAGGTTGCGCAGCGTCGCCCTCCGGTGGGCCGGCGTGCGCGACAGCTTTCTTCCCTTCTTACGGTGACGCATGGTTCTCGGCACTCAGGTCGGTGCGCGGCCCGGGACGAGGCTCCGGGGCCACGCGTCGTCAGTCTTCGACGCCACCCTCGGCGCCAGCGGTCTCGGTCTCCTCGTCCTCGACGAAGTAGAGCTGACCGTCATCGCCCTTATCGAGCTTCATGCCAAAGCGGAGCCCGTGCTCGTCGAGGAAGTCGGAGATCTCCTTCAGCGACTTCTTTCCGAAGTTCTCGATGCCCAGCATCTCTTCCTCGCTCTTCTGGACCAGGTCGCCCAGGGTCCGGATGTTCTCCTTCTGGAGAGAGTTCCGGGACCGGACCGAGAGCTCCGCGAGATCCTCGATGGGCCGGGCGAAGAGGTCCTGGAGGCGCTCCGGCACGGCCACCGCGCCCGGAGGCGCCAGCTGGGGGATACCGCCTTCGCCGAAGTAGAGCATGTACTCGAGGTGCTTTCGCACCAGCTCCGCGGCGTAGCCCACGGCGTCCTGGGGATCGACCGAGCCGTCCGTCTCCACCTGGAAGGTCAGCCGGTCGAAGTCGGTGCGCTGCCCGACCCGGGTCTCCTCCACGGTGAAGTTGGCGCGCCGTACCGGGTTGTAGATGGAGTCGATCCGGACCAGATCCACCGGCGAGCCTCTGGGCACCTGATGCTGGTCCGCCAGCACGAAGCCCCTGCCCTTGTTCACGTAGAGCTCGATGTTGAGCTCACGGTCCTCCTGGAGGGTCAGGATGTGGTGGTCCGCTTCCAGGACGTCCACGCCGCCCGGCGACGTGATCATCCCAGCGGTCACCGGTCCGGCCCCCTTCGTTTTGATCTCCAGCGTGGCATCCTCCACGTCATCGTCGAGGGTGACCACGAGCGCCTTCAGGTTCTGGATCACCTGATGGACGTCCTCCACCACCCCGGGGATGGTCTGGTGCTCGTGGACGACACCGTCGATACGGAAGGCCCACACGGCCGCGCCCTTCAGCGACGAAAGCAGCACCCGCCGGACCGAATTCCCGAGGGTATGCCCGAAGCCACGCTCGAGGGGCTCGATGACGAACTCCGTCGCCACGCCCTCCCTGGAAGGAGTCGCCTCGACCCTCTCGGGTAGGACCAGTCCGGTCAGATCTATTTCCACGGTTCCTCTCCTCCTGCCTCGATATCGAGGGCCCCACGCCGGGGCGCCCCCAGGGGTGTTCCTTGCGTCCGGTATTCTCTACTTCGAGTACAACTCCACGATGAGCTGTTCCTGGACCGCGAGCGGGATGTCCTGCCGCTCCGGCTGGCGGACCATGCGGCCGACCCTGGCCTTCTCGTCGAGAGCGAGCCAATCGAGAAGCAACGGCCGCGTACGCGACGCCAGCGACGCTTCCACCGCGTCCAGCTCCTTGGAGGCCGGACGGACGGCGACCTCGTCACCCGGCCGCAGCGTGAAGCTCGGTACGTCCACGACCCGCCCGTTCACCTCCACGTGGCGGTGGCGCACGAGCTGGCGCGCCGCGCTCCGACTGGCCGCGAAGCCCATCCTGAAGACGATGTTGTCCAGCCGCGACTCCAGAAGGGTCACGAGGTTCGCGCCCGTGACCCCGCTCTGCTTGTTGGCCTTCTCGAAGAGGTTCCGGAACTGCTTCTCGTGCAGGCCGTAGATGCGCTTGACCTTCTGCTTCTCACGAAGCTGTACGGCGTAGTCGGACTGCTTCCGGCGCCGCGCCTGGGCGGGCCCGTGTTGGCCCGGGGGGTACGCCCGCCGGTCGACCGGGCACTTCTCCGTGTAGCACTTCTGCCCCTTCAAGAACAGCTTCTGCCCCTCGCGGCGACAGAGCCTGCAGACCGGTCCGGTATAGCGAGCCATCGTCGTTCCTCGTTAGACCCGCCGCTTCTTCGGCGGCCGGCATCCGTTGTGCGGAAGGGGCGTCACGTCCTGGATGGACGTAACGTCCAGTCCCGACGTGGCCAGGGCCTGAATGGCCGATTCCCGGCCGGAGCCCGGTCCCTGTACCCGGACCGTGACCCGCCGCACGCCCATGGCGACCGCTTCCCGCCCCGCCTGCTCGGCGGCCACGGTAGCGGCGAAGGGCGTCGACTTCTTGGAGCCTTTGAAGCCCGCCTTGCCGGAGCTCGCCCAGACCACCGTGTTCCCCTTCGTGTCCGCGATGGTCACGATGGTGTTGTTGAACGTCGCCTTGATGTGGGCAACGCCCTCGGCCTCCACGACCCTCTTGGTCTTGCGCGTGCGGCCGGGCTTCTTGCCTTTTGCCACCTTCGACCTTCCTTACGACGGGGTTGACTGTAAAACGCTGGATGCGGCGCCGGCCCGGGCCTTCCGGCTCGTGGAGCGCCGCATCGTCGCCGCGCACCCTCCGGGCGGGCGTGCGCGCCTGCGCTTCGACTACTTCTTCGGAGCCCTCTTCTTTCCGGCGATGGGCCTCCGCTGACCCTTGTGGGTGCGGGCGTTCGTGTGCGTCCTCTGCCCGCGCACCGGGAGGCCGCGCCGATGGCGGAGGCCCCGGTAACAGCCGATATCCATGAGACGCTTGATGTTCATGGAGACTTCCGTGCGGAGCGCGCCCTCGACCTTGTAACTGCTCTCGATCTCACGGCGGAGGCGGCTCACCTCTTCGTCTCCGAGGTCTTGCGTCCTCATGGCCGGATCGACACCCGTGGCTTCCAGGATCTTCACCGCCCGGCTGTGACCGATGCCGTAGATGTAGGTCAGAGCCACTTCGATCCGCTTGCCGCGGGGAAGGTCTACGCCTGCGATTCGTGCCATACGTTGCCGCTCGTGTGTCGCGCCTTGGGGTTCAGCCCTGACGCTGCTTGTGCTTGGGATTGCGCTTGCAGATGATCCGGACCACACCGCGGCGTTTGACCACCTTGCAGTGCTCACAGATCGGCTTCACGCTGCTTCTGACCTTCATCGGCCCCGCTCCGGATTCGTTTCTGGTAGAGCTTTCAATTATATACCGCGCGGCTTCTCGTCTCAAGGCATGGAGCCGTGAGGATCCTCGAACCCCCCTCCGTGACGGCAACCGTGTGCTCGAAGTGGGCCGCCCTGGCGGCGTCCGCCGTCACCACGGTCCAGCGGTCCGACAGTGTCCGGATCATCTCCGAACCCGCGCTCAGCATGGGCTCGATGGCCAGGACCATCCCCACCCGCAGGAGCGGTCCGAACCCGGCGCGCCCGACGTTGGGCACCTGTGGATCCTCGTGCACCTCCCGGCCCACACCGTGACCGACCAGGTCCCGGATGATGCCGAACCCCGTTCCATCCACCGTTGCCACCACCGCGGCACCGATGTCTCCCACGCGGCCCCCCGGGCGCACCGCCTCGATGGCCCGGTCCAGGGACAAGCGGGTGACATCCAGGAGGCGGCGTGTCTCGTCGTCCACCTGTCCTACCTCGAACGTCCATGCCGAGTCGGAGCACCAACCGTCCAGCTTCACCCCCACGTCCACGGACACGATGTCGCCGTCCTCGAGAATCCGAGCCGGAGAGGGAATCCCGTGAACCACCTCCTCGTTCAGGGACACGCACACGCTGCCCGGAAAGCCGTAGAGCCCTTTGAAGGCCGGAACGGCGCCGTCATGGTCCCGGATGTAGCTGTCCGCGAACGAGTCCAGATCCCCGGTGGAGACCCCCGGGACCACGCGCGTCTCGAGCTCACCCAGAAGACCCCCGATGATGGCCCCGCCCCGGGCCATCAGCTCGATCTCGTCGGCGGTCTTGAGGTGGATCACGCCGGAGTCCTTCAACCGTCGACGGCGGCCCGCACCCCGGCCTGGACCTCGTCCACGCCCTGGTCGGCATCCACGCGCCTCACGCCGGGCGAGCCGGCCTGGTAGAAATGGATGAGGGGCTCGGTCTGCCGCCGGTACACCTCCAGGCGGTTGCGAACCGTGTCGGGCTGATCGTCGGTTCGGTGCACCAGGCCCTCGTGGCCGCACCGATCGCACGTGTCCTCGGTCGCCGGCGGATTGAAGTGCACGTTGAAGACGGATCCGCATTCGGGACAGCTCCGCCGCCCCGACAGCCGCTCCACGAGAACCTCGTCGTCGGCCACCAGGAGGACCACGTGATCCAGGCTCCGGCCCAGATCCGCGAGCACGACCCTCAGCCCTTCGGCCTGGGGAACGGTCCGGGGAAAGCCGTCGAACAGCACGCCCCCATCGCCCAGAGCCTCGAGCTCGCCACGCACCATCCCCAGGATGAGCTCATCGGGAACGAGCTCGCCCCGATCCATGAAGCTCTGGGCCTGGGTGCCCAGCTCGGTCCCCCCCCGCCGGTGCTCCCTCAGAAGGTCCCCGGTGGACAGATGCCTCAGGTCGAGCGCGTCACAGAGCCGCACCGCCTGGGTTCCCTTTCCGACCCCTGGAGGTCCCAACAGGATGACGATCATCACATGTATCTCTGTCGGCCGCGCATCTTGACGCGGCCCTTTTTCATGAAGCCGTCGTAGTGGCGCACCAACAGGAGCTGCTGGATCTGCTGCACGGTGTCCAGCCCCACGCCCACGACGATGAGGAGGCTGGTTCCGCCAAAGAAGAAGGTCTGGATGTTGAAGATCCGGAAGATCCAGAACGGAACCAGCGCGATCAGCGCCAGATAGATGGATCCGGGGAGGGTCACCCGCGTCAGGACGCGGTCGATGTACTCGGCCGTTCGTGCGCCCGGCTTCACGCCGGGCACGAACGCGCCCTGCTTCTTGAGGTTCTCGGCCAGGTCGACGGGGTTGAAGATGATGGCCGTGTAGAAGTAGGTGAAAAACACGATGAGCAGGCCGTAGGTGATGTAGTACACCCAGTTGTTGGGCTGGAAGATGTCCCCCATGGCCCGGATGATCTCGAGCGAGCTGAAGGCCGCAAGCGTGCCCGGCACGATGATGAACGACTGGGCGAAGATGATCGGCATGACCCCGGCGGAGTTCACGCGCAGAGGGATGAAGCTCTTCTGGCCCTCGCGGATGCGTCCCCGGCCCACGACCTTTCGAGGTATCTGGATGGGGATCTTCCGGGCGGCCATGGTCATGGCCACCACGCCCGCGGTGATGCCCACGATGACGGCCAGAAGGCCCAGCAGGCCGATGGCGCTGATCTCCCCCACCAGGAAGGACTCCCAGGTCCGGGCCATCGCCGCCGGGAAACCTTCGATGATGGAAAAGAAGATCAGGAGGCTCATGCCGTTGCCCACGCCGCGGTCCGTGATCTGCTCCCCGAGCCACATGACGAACACCGCCCCGGTGGTCAGGGCGATCACGGTCGTGAACACGAACGTAAAGCCGGGGGTGCGCACGGCGCCCGGGAAGGACTGGAGGAAGGCCGAGTACCCGTAGGCCTGCAGAACCGACAGGAGGACCGTCGTGTAACGCGTCCACTGGGTGAGCTTCTTGCGTCCCTCCTCCCCCTCCTTCTGCATCTTCTCCACGGTGGGGAAGACCGCCGCCAGGAGCTGGAACATGATGGAGGCGGAGATATAGGGCATGATGCCCAGGGCGAAGATCGTCGCCCGGGACAGCCCCCCGCCCACGAACATGTCGTAGACACCGAACAGCGTGTCCTGGAGCCCGGCGAACTCGGCCCTCAGGACCCCCACGTCCAGCCCGGGCACGGTGATGTGGGCACCGATCCGGTAGATCAGCAGGATGAAGGCCGTGAAGACGAGCTTCTCCCGGACCTCCGGCGAGCGCCACAGCTTGCTGAGCCAGTTCTCCATCGCGATCAGGCCTGCTCGTCGTCCACCAGCCGGGCGGTCCCGCCGGCCGCCTCGATCTTCTCCCTGGCGCCGGCGCTGAAGGCGTGGGCCGTGACGCTCACGGCGGTG
>DASWKP010000037.1:0-13853 GCA_036396575.1 Longimicrobiales bacterium
GGGCACGCTCATCCTCGTGTCGCACGACCGCTGGTTCGTCAGCCGCCTGGCCAACCGCATCGTGGAGATCACGCCCGGACGCATCGTGGACTACGGGGGCAGCTACGAGGAATACGTCCACTCCTCGGGAGACGACCACCTGGACGCCGACGCGGTCATCCTCAAGGCCCGGCGGGAGAAGCGCCAGGAGAGGCAGGAGAGGCGGCAGGAGGACGGACCCGGGAACAAGCCCCGAGACGGCAAGGTGACAACGTCGGAGGCGGAGCGGCGGGCCCTGCGCCGGCGCCTCCAGGAGAGGCTGGACGAGCTGACCGAGCGGATCCACTCGGCGGAGTCCCGCATCGCCGACATCGACGCGACGTTCTGCCTGCCCGGGTACTACGACCGGACCCCGCCGGACGAGGTTGCGACCCTCGATCAGGAGCGCACCGGGCTCAAAAGCGACGTGGAGCGCCTCATGGGGGAGTGGGAGGACGTGGAGCGCCGGCTCGGCGACGCCGCCGAGGGCTGAGACATCCGGGGGTCCGACTCGCTACATCTCGTAGTCGTAGTTCATCACGTCCCCAGCCGGATCGAAGGCGTTGCCCATTCCGTCGGCGACCATGCGGTCGTAGATCATCCCGTTGGTGCCGAACAGGAGCGAGCGGGCGTCATAGCCGAGGACCCGAAGGTACCCCGCCATGTACGCGGAAGACTGTCCCGTCCAGCAATACAGGACCACCGGCCGGTTCGGGGGAAGCGTCCTCAGGCGGGCGGTGGTCAGGAACGGCCGCGCGGCGGGGTCGTAGTTCACCGCCCCGGGCACGTGACCCGCGGTACGGTACAGCTCCGCCGGCCACACGTTGGCGATGAAGAGTGCGTCCGGGTTGGCCAACACGTCGGCGGGCGACATGCCCACGGCCAGGAAGCCCTCGGCCAGAACGGACCGTCCCCGCGCATCGAGGATAGCCGGCCCGTCCGGGAGGCCGGTCGCGAGCATGGGCGGCGCGTGGACCGCGTCGGGTGCCGGCGCCGGCTCGGCCACCCACTCGGCGACCCCCACGTTGGTTCGGTTCCGGACCCACACGCCGGCGAAGTCCTCGTGCCAGGCGGCCATCCCCCATCTCATCGAGCGGACGTTCTCGTACCCCATGGCGCGGAGGACGCCGGCAGCCCAGGCCGCGCTCTGCCCGCTGTAGCAGATCAGGACGATGGTCTCGTACGTCGAGGCCGCCGGAACCGCGGTCGCCAGGTGGTCCGCCAGGTCGGTCACGGAGACGTTGACGGCACCTTCCACATGCCCCGCCGCGAAGTCTCCCGGTCGCCGGAGGTCCAGGACGAGCTGGCTGGCGCCGTCCACCAGGTTCGCGCGCACCTCCGAGGCGTTGATGATGAAGCCTCCGTGGACGTCGTAGCCCGCGTTGGCCTCCAGATGCGCGACGAGTACGTCCGCCTCGGCGGGCGCTGAGGCGTCGGCACACGCCGACACGGCCACGGCCAGGAGCGGCAACGCCCACAGCGCGCGAAACCGAAAGTCGATTCGTGTCATGGAGCTTCCCCCTGGCAAGCCGGGCTGACGCACCTTCACTCCCACCCCTTCCACAATTCCGACGGCGAGCATCGCGGGGCAATCGGAGGAAGGCACCGGCGTGGGCGGGGCATCTCCCCACCGGCGTGGACGAACGTACCAATGGCCGCCGTCCGGATGGCGGTCGGCGAGACAGCCGCCAGGACCGGGACCGTCGCGGTTCGGCAGCGATTCCACGCGGCGGTCGCCTTGCGCCCGCGGCCGCTCGGGACCTACGGTTCGCCGATGATGACGAACCCCATCCCGCGCTGGCTGGCGAGCCCGCTCCGCTCGCTGGCGAGCCCGCTGATCGCCGTCGGCGTCTTCCTGCTGGCGGCCTGCGAGCGCCCCCCCGAGCCGATCCCCATCGACGCCGACGAACACCGGGCCTCCGTGGCGGCGTTCGCGGCGGCCCGAGCGAGCGAGCTCCAGGCGCCGGACTCGTGGCTGTCCCTCATCGGGCTCCACTGGCTCGACGAGGGTGAGACCACGCTCGGGGCCGATTCAGCCATGGACATCACCCTGCCGCCGGACCGGGCGCCGGCACGGGTCGGCAGGCTCATCCGGCGGGGAGCGACCGTGCGCTTCGTCGCCGAGCCCGGCGTCCTGGTCACCCAGGGGGTGGACTCCACGCTGAACCTGCCGGCGGGGTCCGGGGCCGTCGCCTTCGACGCGTCGGGCGACCCGCTGGTCCGCGAGGCCGACCTCACCGCGGACGTGGGCGCGGGCAAGTTCGTGGTGCTCCGCCTCGGAGACCTCAACTGGATCGTCATCCGACGCGAGGAGCAGGTGGCCCTCCGCCTTCGGGACAACGCCGGGGGAGCCTACGCCAACTGGGACGGCATCGACCGATACCCCACGTCCCCGGAGTGGCGCGTGACGGCCCGATGGGTCGCCCACGACAAGACGGTGGCCGTGCCCAACGTGCTGGGCACCGTGTCCGAGTCACCCTCACCGGCGGCGCTCGAGTTCTGGATCGACGGCGCCCGCCACACCCTTGACGTGGTCGGCGAGCCCGATCACGGCCGCTACATGCTGGTCTTCGCCGACGCGACAAGCGGCGCCGAAACGTACGGGGGAGGACGCTATCTGTGGGTGGACCAGCCGGACGAGCGGGGCCGCGTCGTCGTGGACTTCAACCTGGCGTACGACCCGCCCTGCGTCTGGACCGCCTTCGCCACCTGTCCCCTTCCCACGCGTGACAACCGTCTCACCATCGCCGTGACGGCGGGGGAGAGGGGCGCGGGGCACTGACGGAGGGGCGAGGAAGGGCTCTCGGTGAGCGCCGCCGGCCAGCGCGTCAGCGCGTGAACGGCTCCACCGCCACGAGACAGACCTGGCCCTGCTGTTCGATGCACGACGGGTTCTGCGTGAATATCGGGATGATCCGCCACACCTCGAGCGTGTAGGCGGTCCCCGGGACCAGCGCCTCGGCTTCGTGCCCCACCGGGATCCCCGAGGGAGGGACCCCGTAGGTGAGGGGCGGCCTGATCAGGTTGGCCGCGCCGGGATCGTCCCAGGTGCTCCCGTCGGTGATGAGCAGCCACTGGACGGACTCCTCCTCACCCTCCACGTGGACCACGGCCGCCCCGCAACCGGGGGTCCAATCGAAGACGACCGAGCCGCCCTCCACGGAGACCGAGGCCTCCACGCTCGACGTATCCACCTCGCACCCCGCCGGGTCGGGCCCCGAGCCGTCGTCTCCGCATCCCGCCAGCGCGGCGACGACGAGCCCCGGGAGCGCGCCGGCGCGCCTGACCCCCCGGCGCATCAGCCCTCCCCCCTGGGCATGAACCGGCCCGTGGCGGTGGCGTAGACCGTCGTCCCGCTCACCACGCGCGCTTCCGCGCTGGAGATGAAGGGTGTGAACCGGGTGACCTCGCCCACGATGGTGACGGTCTGGCCGAGCGGAAGAGGCGCCCGGAAACGGATCTGCAGGTCCACCGTGACCGCCACCACCTCCCGGGCGAAGAGGGCGTTGACCATGGCCCCGTCCATGAGAGACGTGATGATCCCGCCGTGCACCAACCCGGGGTACCCCTCCCAGGACGCGGGGCATACCGCGGTCGCTTCCACGCCTCCGTCGTCGCGGAGCTCGAAGCGAACACCGAGTCCCCTGAACCCTTCATCCCGGCAGACGAAGCAGCGGGGATGGTGCTCCCGCCGGACCCGGTCCAGAACGTCGTTGGCAAGCAAGTCCCAACTCATGATCGTGCTCCCTGCCGTGTCGGACCCTGGCGGCCTGCCGGTAACCTGGTCTCCAACCGAACCCATGAGCGGTCCAACCTTCTGTGCGTGGCTCAGGGAGGGGGGGAGGCACCGGCGCCAGAATCGTAGACCGTCCGTCGGGAGGGCGTCAAGGCGGCGCGCGACGCCAACACTCCATGGCCCTCATGCCTCTTCTATGGATGGCGTCCCGGCGGGGGCGGCACCGCGGCGCCTGCCCGCGGCACCACCACCACGTTCACAGGGGAGGGGAGATGAGGCTCGCCGGGTACGCGGGCGGGTTCGCCCTGGTGGCGGGCCTGGTGTTGGGCTCGGCGGGTTTCGGCACGCGGGCCCGACCGGCGGTGGCGCCACCGCCGGAAGCTCCACGAGCGGAGGCCAGCCTCGCTTCCCCGCCCGACGCCCAGCCCGGGGATCCGCCGGCGCCTGCCCCGGAGGCCGCGCCCGTGCCCGCCGAACAGGAGAGGACCTCCCGGCGGCGGCGCTACGAGCGCAACCGCTACCCGGGGCCCATCCCCACGCCCGCCGAATGGCAGCCTCCCGAGGGACCGGTGCGCATCGCCCTCCAGGCGGGACACTGGAGAGCGGACGAGGCGCCCCCGGAGCTGTCCGGCCTCCGCGACAACGGCACGCGCTGGGCGGGCATGGCGGAGTGGGAGGCGAACCTCGCCATCGCCCGGCGGGCGGGGGCGCTCCTCGAGGAGGCGGGCTACCTGGTGGACATCCTGCCCGCCGTGGTTCCGCCCGATTACCGGGCGCACCTCTTCATCTCCATCCACGCCGACGGGAGCAACGATTCGGGGGCCACGGGTTACCGGGTGGCCGCCCCCCGGCGGGACGCCACGGGCCGGGCCGTCGGCTTCGTGGAGCTGCTGGAGCGGCGTTACGGAGAGGCGACGGGGCTACCGCGCATCCCGACCGTGACCCGGCGCATGCAGGGCTACTACGCCTTCAACTACCGCCGCTACGAGCACGCCCTCCACCCCATGACCATCGCGGTCATCATCGAGACGGGCTTCCTCACCAGCCCCGGCGACCGCCGCGTTATCGTCGACGATCCCGGGCGAGCCGCCCGGGGCATCGTCGACGCGGTCAGGGCCTTTCCCGTCACGGCGGTAACGGAGCGGTAGCGGGGGGAGCGGTAGCGGGTTCGCGTTTCGGGCACTAACATGTCCGCTTTTCCACCTCGCATTGGAATCCCCACCGCTGTTCCGGAGCCTCTGTATGCGCCTGCCGTACCTCCCCCTGCTCGTGGCCGTGATCGTGGCCGCCCTCGCCACGGTCCCCGGCGCCTCCTACGCCCAGAACGCGGACCTGGACCCCGACCGGGGCCTCCCCCTCGAGGCCGCCCGTTGGGCCCGCTTCACGACCAGCGAGGGTACGTGGCTCTCCCTGGACGTGAGCCCGGACGGGCAGACGCTCGTCTTCGACCTGATGGGCGACCTCTACACCATGCCCATCACGGGGGGCACGGCCACCCGCCTGACCAGCGGCCTGGGCCACGACATGCAGCCGCGCTTCAGCCCGGACGGCCAGCGCATCGTCTTCGTCTCGGACCGGAGCGGGGACAACAACGTCTGGCTCATGCCCGCGGCCGGCGGCGAGCCCGCCCAGCTCAGCAAGGGCGTGGGAAGCCGCTTCCTGTCGCCGGAGTGGATGCCCGACGGGAAGTACGTCGTGGTGTCCAGGGCCGCGCCCCGGAGTGGCCTGGAGAAGCTCTGGCTGTACCACGTGGACGGCGGCACCGGCCTGGAGATGGTGGGCGGGGCGCCCGCGCAGCGCCTCCTGGGACCCGCGGTGGACGCCGAGGGCCGCTACGTCTGGTACGCCCAGCGCAGCGGCATGTGGAGCTACAACGCGATCCTGCCCCAGTACCAGCTCCAGGTATACGACCGCCGGACCGGCACGCGCACGCCCATGTCCAACCGGTACGGCTCCGCCTTCCGCCCTGCCCTGTCGCCCGACGGCATGTGGCTGGCCTACGGCACCCGGCGGGACGCGGACACGGGCATCCGGCTCCGGGAGCTGGCCTCGGGTGAGGAGCGCTGGCTGGCCTATCCGGTCCAGCGGGACGACCAGGAGTCCACCGCCAACATGGACGTCCTGCCGGGCTACACGTTCACGCCCGAATCCGACGCCATCGTCCTGTCCTACGGCGGCGGCATCTGGCGGGTGCCCGTGGACGGCTCCGAGCCCAGTGAGATCCCCTTCACGGTCGAGGCCGAGGTGGCCATCGGCCCCGCGGTGTCCTTCCAGTACGCCATCGAGGACACCCCCACCTTCGACGTCAAGCAGATCCGGGACGCCCGCCCCTCCCCGGACGGCGGGCGGATCGTCTTCACCGCGCTCGACCGCCTGTACGTGGCGGACCTTCCCGACGGCGAGCCCCGCCGCCTGACCACGGACGAGATCGGCGAGTTCCAGCCCGTCTGGTCGCCCGACGGCGCGTCCGTCGCCTACGTCACCTGGAACGACGACACCGGAGAAGGCCACATCCGCCGCGTGCCCGCCGCCGGCGGATCGCCCCGTACCGTCACCACGGTGCCGGCCTACTACCAGCAGGTCGCCTGGTCGCCCGACGGCGCCCGCCTCGTGGCCATCCGCTCCTCCCGCCGGAACGTGCAGGAGGCCATCGATCCGTTCATCGGTCTGGGTCTGGACTCGGAGTTCGTGTGGGTGCCCGCCAACGGAGGGGCGGCCACCGTCATCGGGCCCACCAACGGGCGCCAGCGTCCCCACTTCACGACCGATGCCGACCGCGTCTACTACTACGGAGTAGCCCGGCCCGACCCGGCGCCCGGCTCGCCCCCGTCCCAGTCCACCACGGTCGCGCTCAGCTCCGCCCGCTGGGACGACACCGACGTCAAAGTGCACGTGCGGGTGTCGGCTAGGATCGACGTGTCGGCGGGTGGCGTGGCCGACGGCTACCAGCGCTCCGAGACCTCGGACCTGGTCCTGCCCCAGGACTTCGAGGAGGACGGCCAGCCCCGGGAGCTGATCCCCGAGCGTACGGCGGGCCTGGTCCTCATGGCCCCGCGGGGCGACCTGGCGCTGGCCCAGATCGGCAACGACCTCTACGCGGTCACGGTGCCCGAGCTGGGGGCGACCGTCCCGACCGTCCAGGTGGCCAAGCCCGATTCCGCGTCCGTGCCCGTGTGGAAGCTGAACGAGCTGGGGGTGGAGTTCCCCGCCTGGGGCGCCGACGGCCGCACCGTCCACTGGTCGCTCGGCAACGCGCTGTTCACCTACGACCTCGACGCCGCCAGCGGCGACGCGGACTACGCCCCCGCGGAGCGGCGCATCGCCGTGACCGCGCAGCGGGACATCCCCCACGGCACGGTGGTCCTGCGTGGCGCGCGCGCCATCACCATGAACGGTGACGAGATCGTCGAGAACGCCGACGTCGTCGTCACCAACAACCGCATCGTCTCCGTGTCCTCCGGGCCAGGGGATGTACCCGCTGGCGCGACGGTGATCGACGTCGCCGGCAAGACCATCATCCCCGGGTTCGTGGACACCCACGCCCACATGTGGAACCTGTGGAACTTCCACTGGGCCCGGCCCTGGATCTACCAGGCCAACCTTGCCTACGGAGTCACCACCACGCGGGATCCCCAGACCGCCACCACGGACGTCCTCTCCTACGAGGACATGGTTCGGGCGGGACGCATGGTGGGCCCCCGGGTCTACTCCACGGGCCCGGGCGTCTTCGCCGGGGACTACGTGAGGAGTTACGAGCACGCGCTTGAGGTGCTGCGCAAGTACAGCCAGTACTACGACACCAAGACCTTCAAGATGTACATGTCCGGCAACCGCCGGCAGCGGCAGTGGCTCATCATGGCGGCCCGGGAGCTGGGCCTCATGCCCACCACGGAAGGCGGCCTGGACTATCGCCTCAACATGACCCACGCGATGGACGGCTATCCGGGCGTGGAGCACACCATGCCCATCATCCCGGCCTACGACGACGTGGTGCGGCTCTTCGCCGAGTCGGGCACGGTCAACACGCCCACGCTGCTCGTCTCCTACGGAGGCCCCTGGGCTGAGAACTACTACTACACGCACGAGGACGTGGTGGGCGACGCCAAGCTCAACCACTTCACGCCCAAGCAGGAGATCGACTTCAAGGCGCGCCGGCTCCAGACCACCGGTCCCGGACCGGGCGGCTGGTTCATGGAGGAGGAGTACGCTTTCCGGAAGCACTCGGCGTGGCTCGCCAGGCTGGTCGACGGCGGGGGCAACACCGGCGTGGGTAGCCACGGCCAGCTCCAGGGCCTGGGCTACCACTGGGAGCTGTGGACTCTCCAGAGCGGCGGCATGAGCGAGCACGACGCCCTCCGCGCCGCCACGCTCATGGGCGCCCGGGCCATCGGGCTCGGCGGGGACCTGGGCTCCATGGAACCCGGCAAGTTGGCGGACCTCGTCATCCTGGACGCCAACCCGCTGGACGACATCCGCAACACCAACACCATCCACCAGGTGATGATGAACGGTCGACTCTACGATGGCGGCACGCTCGACGAAGTGTGGCCCAGGCAGCGAGCGGCTCCCGACGAGCCGTGGAGGCACGTCGCCCCGAATGTCGAAGCCGGCATCCGAGGAGGTGGTCAGTGAGCCCCCGGGTGAAGGGCTTCGCGGGCGCCTGGGCCCTCACCGTGATGGCCACCACCGCCGCCCCCCTGGCGGCCCAGGGTCCCGGGGGCGGGCGCGGCTCCGCGCCTCTGCCCCTCGCGAGCGCCCGTACCGCCGAGTTCACGGCCACCGAGGGCACCTGGATCACCCTGGACGTGAGCCCCGACGGCCAGACCATCGTTTTCGACCTCCTGGGCGATCTCTACACCATGCCCATCACGGGCGGGACGGCGTCACCACTCCTCACGGGCATGGCCTTCGAGAGCCAGCCCCGATTCAGCCCCGATGGCGAGTCCGTGGCCTTCATCTCGGACCGGAGCGGCGGCGACAACCTGTGGACGCTGCGCCTCGACCGCACCGACACGACGCAGGTGTCCAGGGGCAACGACAATCTCTTCCTGTCCCCGGAGTGGACGCCCGACGGCGACTACATCGTCGTCAGCCGCTCGGGGGGACTGGGCGGGGTGGCCAACCTCTACATGTACAACGCCGAGCGAGGCTCGCCGCTCACGCTCGTGGCCACGCCGGCCACGTTGAAGAGGGTGGGCGCGGCCCTCAGTCCGGACGGCCGCCACGTGTGGTTCGCCGGCGGCGTCGGCGACTGGCAGTACAACGCGCGCCTGCCCCGCTACCAGCTCTACCGCTACGACCGCGAGACGGGCGCCACCACGACCATGACCAGCCGCTATGGCTCCGCATTCCGCCCGGCCATCTCGCCCGACGGCCGCTGGCTCGTCTACGGGACGCGCTTCAACGCCGAGACCGGCCTGCGAAAGCGCAACCTGGACACCGGCCAGGAAGAGTGGCTGGCCTACCCCGTGCAGCGGGACGAGCAGGAGTCCCGCGCGCCTCTGGACCTCCTGCCCGGATACGCGTTCACGCCGGACGGCTCGGCCGTCATCGCGTCGTACGGGGGCAAGATCTGGAGCATCCCGGCGGCCGGCGGCACGGCCACCGAGATCCCCTTCGAGGTGCCCGTGGAGTTGGCCGTCGGCCCCGAAGTGAAGTTCGCCTACCAGGTGGACACCACCGCCATGGTCACCGCGAGCCAGATCCGCAGCCCGGCCGCCTCGCCGAACGGCGAGCGGGTGGTCTTCACCGCCTTCGACCGCCTGTGGATCAAGGACCTCCCCGACGGAGAGGCCAGCCGCCTGACGGACGCCGAGGTGGGCGAGTTCCACCCCGTGTGGTCCGCCGACGGCCGGTGGATCGCCTACGTCACGTGGGACGACGCTGACGGCGGGCACATCATGAAGGTGCCCGCGGCGGGAGGCGCGCCCACGCGGCTCTCCTCCACCGCGGCCCTGTACTACAACGTGGCGTGGTCCCCCGACGGCGCGCGCATCGTGGCGTCCCGGGGCGCGGCCCGGGAGCTCAAGCAGGCGTCCGGCCTCTTCTTCGGCCCCATCGGCGGTGAGTTCGTGTGGGTGCCGGCGGAGGGCGGAGACGCCACCGTCATCTCCGCTACCGGCGCCCGGGACGTGGCCCACTTCGCGGCGGACCAGCCCGAGCGGATCTACGCCTACAGCCCCGTGGAGGGACTGGTGTCGTTCCGATGGGACGGCACGGACGTCAAGCGGCACCTGAGGGTGACCGGCCGCCAGGGCGTTCCGGGCATCGCCAGCCCCCACCCGGGCGAGTTGGAGTTCCTCCCCAGGCGGGTGTTCCCGTGGCGGCAGGGGCTGGACCCCACGGATCCCGACGCCCCGGCCGAGGCCGGAGCCCCGAGCCCCGCGGGCCTCGTCATGCTCTCCCCCAGGGGAGACCGGGCCTTCGCGCAGTTCGGCAGCGACATCTTCGTCGTGGATCTGACCGAGGTGGGCTCCGAGCCCCCCAACGTCATTCTCACCAGCCTGGCGGCCTCGCCGGTGCCGGCGCGCAAGCTCACCGACGTGGGCGGCGAGTTCCCGTCCTGGGCGGCCGACGGATCGGCGCTCCACTGGGCCATGGGCAACACTCTCTTCACCTACGACCTCGGCCACGTGGAAGCCGAGGAGGACGCCGAGGAGGACATGGCCCACGGGCGGGCGCTCATCCGCGCCCGGGCCCTGGCCGTGTCGGACACGCTCAAGGACCTGCGCGCGCGGGCCGACAGCCTGAAGAAGGCCGACACCGACGTCCCCGAGGACCTGTCCGAGGGCATCGTGCGCCTGGCCGCCGACTCCGTGCAGGTGGTCGCGGACTCGCTCAACGCCCGGGCGGACTCCATCCGCGGCGCCGCGGACAAGGTCGCGGCCAAGGCCGTTCGCGTCCGGGCCGGCGACGAGGACATCCTCGCCGACACCACGGAGGCGTACGAGGCCCGGGAGATGAAGATCGAGGTGCGGCTGCCCCGGGACGTGCCTCGCGGCACCGTCGCGCTCACGGGGGGCCGCGTCATCACCATGGCCGACGCCCCGGGGGACACCACCGGCACGCCCCACGTGATCGAGAACGGCGTGGTGATCGTGAAGGACAACCGCATCCTGGCCGTGGGCCCCGCGGACTCCGTGGAGGTGCCAGACGGCGCCCGCGTCATCGACGTAACGGGCAAGACGCTCGTGCCGGGCTTCGTGGACACCCACTACCACTCCATGTGGCTCGTCCCGGAGATCCATCCCGAGGAGGTGTGGCAGTACCTCACCACGCTGTCCCACGGCATCACCACGACCCGCGATCCCCAGACCGCGTTCACCGACGTCCTCAGCTACACCGACCGCGTGCTGACGGGAGGGCTGACCGGGCCCCGCGTCTACTCCACCGGCCCGGGCGTCTTCCTCGGCGAGAACATCCGGGACGCCGCCCACGCCAGAACCGTGCTGCGGCGCTACGCCGAGTACTTCGACACCAAAACGCTCAAGATGTACATGACCGGCAATCGCCAGCAGCGTCAGTGGGTCATCCAGGCGGCGAAGGCGCTGGAGCTCATGCCGACCACCGAGGGCGGGCTCGACTTCAAGCTCGACATGACGCACGCCATCGACGGCTACCCGGGCATCGAGCACAACCTGCCCATCGCGCCTATCTACTCGGACGTGGTGGAGCTGTTCGAAGCGTCGCAGACCACCAACACGCCCACGCTCCTCGTCTCCTACGGGGGGCCCTTCGGGGAGAACTTCTTCTACGCCACGGAGAACGTCCACGACAACGCCAAGCTCAACCGGTTCGCGCCCGAGGAGAACATCGACACGCGCGCCAGGCGACGGGGCCCCGGGGCCGGAGGCAGCCCGGGCCAGGCCGGTTGGTTCGTGGAGGAGGAGTACGTCTTCCCGAAGCACGGCGAGTTCGTGAAGAAGATGCTCGAGGGCGACGCGCGCATGGGCGTGGGAAGCCATGGCCAGCTCCAGGGCCTGGGCTACCACTGGGAGATGTGGGCCATGGGCTCCGGAGGGGCCTCCAACCACGACATCCTCCGGGCCGCCACCATCCTGGGCGCCGAAGCCGTGGGCCTGGGCGGCGATCTGGGCAGCATCGAGAAGGACAAACTGGCCGACCTGGTCATCCTCAACTCCAACCCCCTGGACGACCTGCGGAACACCGTGGACATCCGCTATGTGATGAAGGACGGCCGCCTGTACGACGGCATGACCCTGGACGAGGTCTATCCGCTGGAGCGGACACTCGAGCGGGAGAGGCCGGCGGAGTCGGCACCGAACACGGCGGCGGGCATCCGGCGGTAGCGGGGGCGGGCGGCGACGTCCCCGTCGCAGGCTGGAACCGCCCCGGACCCGCGTCCGTAGGGACAGGCAGACCTCATAGCGGAGTTGGATGAAGCATGGAATACATGATCCCGTTGCTGGCGATCTTTTCCGCCGTCTTCGTCCCGACGGTCGGCGTGATGCTGATTCTCGTGTCGCGTTTCGCGCTCAAGCCTCTGGTGGAAACCCTCTCCCTGGCCCTCCGCGAGTCCCAGCAGGGCAAACCGGGCTCCGCCAAGTGGCAGATCCAGGAGCTCACCGAACAGTTGGAAGCGCTGACCGCGGAGGTGCGGCGGCTCCAAGAAGCGCAGGACTTCGACCGGCAGCTTCTGGCGTCGGGCGGGGAGGGCGGGAAGGGCCCGGAGGGCGGGTCGTAATCGCCGGGTTGTGGTCGGCGGGTCGTAATCGGCGGGTCGTAGTGGGCGGGTCGTGGTCGGCGGGTTGTAGTCGGCGGGTGGGCGGCGTAACTCGCCCCGGCCCAGGCGCCGTTTCGGCGATCGAAGCCTTACGCGCTCAGCGCCCGGCCATCCCCAACGCCTCCGCCAACTCCCGCAGCTTGCCCTGCACGCGCGCGGCGTTGTCCGGCCCCATGCGGATGAGGTGCTTCTCCGCCGGGCTCAGCGCCTCCAGGGCCGGATCCGCGAACTCCCAGACCGCTTCGTCGGCCACCAGCGCCGGAGGATCCCCCGGCACCTCCACGCCCAGAAGGACGCCGAAGGCCCGCTCCATCTGCTCGTCGAACGTCCGGTCCTCCCCCGGGAGCTCCCGGTAGGCGTCCTCGAAGAGGGGCCGGAGGCGGTCGTAGATCCCGGCCGCGCCCTCCGCATCGAGAGAGACGAACGCCTCCGTCAGCACGTCGAAACGGGCGTACTGGGCGGGATCCGCGACCGTGCGGCCTCCCGCCTCGCGCACGGCGAAGCGTCCCTCCGGGGCCAGGAAGTCGACGCGGGACCCGGGGCTACCGCCGTGGGCCACGCGGACCACCGCCAGAACGAAGCGCCGCACGAGGTCGTCCGGCACCAGCCACGCGGCCAGGCGTGGGTGAGAGGACAGGCCCCGAACCAGGCCCCGCACCAGAGCGTCGCTGGCGTCCAGGCCGGGCAGGTCCGCCGGCCGCTCGGCCGGGGAGGCCGCTTGCGAGGAACGTGGGGCGGGCGCGGGCGTTTCCGCGGAAACGGGGGGCGGCGCGGACCCGTCGGACTCCGGCCAGAGCCACCATGCCAGTCCCCCCGCGGTGGCCAGGACCAGCACGACCGCGGCCACGATCGCCGCGCGTGAGCCGTGCCCCGTCCGTTGGAACCTCCGGGACGTGTACACGGGCCTCCCTCCGGGCTCGTCGGGCTTGCCGGTGGGCGCATGCGGTGGGCGTTCCATCGTCATCCTCCGTGAGCGGGCACCTGTCAACGCCTTGCGCGACACCGGGTGCAGGATCCTTGCCAGCGCCCGGGCACGGCCCCTTCTCGGGCCGAAATAGGTCCCGGGCCGCGTTGGCGCTAGGTTTGGAATACGCCCTCGTCGGCGACCTGCGGTACTCCGCCCGGAGATTACCCGTGCCGAACTCGTTCTCGCTCCTGCGCTCCCGTTGCGCCGTCATCTCGGATCCCGGCCTTCGCGAGGAGATCCTCGCCCACACCGGCAGCGCCGAGGCGACGTCCAGCATCCTGAGATCCATCGAGCGCTTCGGCGGCGATGCCTCGATCCAGACCTACGAGGTCACCCCCAAACGGCGCATCCACGCCCGCCGGGCCCCGATGGCCGTGGCGTGGAGCGTT
>DASWKP010000038.1:0-7284 GCA_036396575.1 Longimicrobiales bacterium
TCCAGCACGCCGTGGACACCGTGTCCGGCTGCCCCCACCTGGAGTCGGACATGGGGAGCCTGGAGATCCGGGAGATCGAGGAGGTCGGCTGAGGGACGACGGAGTGGGCGGCGGGTCTGGCCGCGCCGGCGAACGAAACGAGGGGGGCCCGGGCGACGACCCGGTGCCCCCCCTCGTCGCCCATCTCTTTCGCCGTAGCGCCGGCCGCCTGGTGGCCTCCCTCACCGCCGTCTTCGGACCGCACCGCCTCGACCTGGCCGAAGAGGTCGTGCAGGACGCCCTCCTCAAGGCGCTCCAGGTGTGGCCGTTCCAGGGCGTGCCCGGCGAGCCCGAGGCCTGGATCTACCGGGTGGCCCGCAACCGGGCGCTGGACGTGCTCCGCAGGGAGGGCCGGAACGTCGAGGAGGCCACGGACCTGGCCGCCTTGGAGAAGGTCGTGGGTTTGCCGGGACAGCCCCCCGGCGCCACGGACGACGAGTTGTCCATGATCTTCATGTGCTGCCACCCCTCCCTCCCCTTCGAGGCCCGGGTGGCTCTCACGCTCCGCACCGTGGGAGGGCTCTCGACCGACGAGATCGCCCGGGCGTTCCTCACCTCCCGCGCCACCGTGCAGCAGCGCATCGTCCGCGCCAAACGCGCCATAGGGGAGGGGGGGGTGCCCATCGAGGTGCCCGGGGGCGCCGAGCGGACCCGGCGCCTGGAGAGCGTCATGGCGGTGGCGTACCTGCTCTTCAACGAGGGCTACGCCACGACCCAGGGGGAGAACCTCGTCCGCTCCGAGCTGTGCGGGGAGGCCATCCGCCTCACGCGCCTCCTGGCCCGACACCCCGCCACGTCGGGCCCGGACGTGGACGCCCTCCTGGCCCTCATGCTCCTCCAGGCGAGCCGCCTCCCCGCCCGATCCAGCCCGGGGGGCGAGCTGGTTCTCCTCCGGGACCAGGACCGCGCCCTGTGGGACCGGGGCCTCGTAGCCGAGGGGCTGGCGCGCATGACCCGCGCCATGGAGGCGCCTCGCCTGACCCGCTACCACGTGGAGGCGGGAATCGCGGCGACCCACGCGGCGGCTCCCTCGTGGGAGGGCACCCCCTGGGACCGCATCGTGGACCAGTACGACCTCCTCATGGAGCTGGCGCCCTCCCCCGTGGTGGCGGTGAACCGGGCCGTGGCCGTGGCCATGGCCGGCGACGTGGACGGGGCCCTCGTAGCTCTGGACCGCGTGGACCCCTCGGACCTGGGCGACTACTACCTGCTCCCGGCCACCCGGGGGCGGCTCCTGGGCATGGCCGGGCGCCGGAGCGAGGCGGTGGTGGAGTACCGGCGGGCTCTGCTGGCGTGCCGGTCGGAGCCCGTGCGGCGGCTCATCCTGACGCGCATCGACGCCCTGGAGGACTCCCGGTAGCGGCTGGTCCGGCTCAGGGTCGCCCACCGGGCTCAGGCAGGGGCTTCCCCGGCCAGGAGGTCCCGCACGTCGGGCGCCTGGATCAGCCCGGCCATCCTCCGGGCCTCCGCTGCCAGGGCCGTCTTCCCATCCTCCGTGAGCGCGTAGTATTTCCGCCGGGCGTCGGCCTCCTCCTCCCCGGCCGGAGGCGCGTCCGTGGCCTCGACCCAGCCCTGCTCCTCCAGGCGCGCCACCAGCCGGTAAAGCCCCCCGGCGTCCAGATCCACCGCGCCGCCCGAACGCTCCGCCACCTCCTTCTTGATGCCGTAACCGTGCTTGGGTCCGTGGTTCAGGGTGAGCAGAACCAGGAACATGTGGGGCGGCAGCGGATGCGATGTCTCAGCGCGACGGATCATGGCCTTCCCCGGGTGGCTCCTATGACGGCAGCATATATGACGACATCATAGAATGACACGACGGCCCCTGTCACGCAAGCCGGGGCCCCGACCCGACGGTGGCCAAAACGGAACGCGTGGGCGTCTCCTCAGCGCCCGACCTCCCCGCTCACGATCGTGATGGGCTCCGGGTAGCGCATGGGGCCCAGCGGCGTATCGATGGTAGGCGTCGCGCGCAGGGCAACGTCCGCGGGCACCCCTCCGGCACCGGCCACCGAAAGGGCCAGTTCCAGGAGGTCCCGAGCGCTCCCCTCGAAGAAGTCCACCAGGTCCAGGCTCACCCGGATGGGGATGTCCCGCGGCTGTCCGGGAGGGAGCAGCACCTCGTCCTCGAACACGCCGGTGAGGGTCTCACGGTCCTGGATGAGGAGCATCCAGTCCATGCGGATCAGACGCGCGGTGGTCTGGTTGTCGGCCGGGTTCTCGGCCCCCACATGGACGAGGAAGTCCATGGGCATGCTCTTTCGGGTCACCGCCAGGGTCAGGCGGGCCGCATCCGCAAAGCTCAGGTCGTCCCAGGAGTCCACTCTGGCCAGGTCGATGCCGGCCAGGCGCGGATCCGTGACGCCGTCCAGCGAGAAGTCGACGTTCCTGAGGGCCGCGATCTGCTGGAGCGTGGCACAGCCGCCGACGCAGAGGATCGCAAGCGCCAGCACTCCGGGCGTGAGTCGCGCGCGGGCCCGCGAGCGGTCGGAGATCGGGAACACCGTGCCTCCCGTGGTCGAGGGTGGGCGGGTCCGAGGAACCTCCCCCGGAGATGCTCACGCTACACCACGCCCTCACCGTGCGCCACCTCGGCCTTGCCACCAGATTGGTGCAGCGCAGGACGACCTCGACACCGACATCCAGGCAGCGTCCCAAATGACCTCGACCAACGCCAAAGCCAACTCGACCACGGCCATCCACGCCGGCGCGCTCCACCCCCGCCCGTCCGGAGCCATCGGCACCCCCATCTTCCAGGCCAGCACGTACGAGTACCGGGGCGAGGACTACCACGACATCGGCTATATGCGCCTGAGCACCAGCCCCAACCACCAGGTCCTGGCCCGACGCATCGCCGCGCTGGAGGGGTCCGAGTCGGCCCTGGCGACCGGAAGCGGCATGGCCGCCATCTCCGCGACGCTCTTCACGCTCCTGTCCACGGGAGACCATATCCTGGTGCAGGACTGCCTCTACGGGGGCACCACCGGGCTCCTGACCAGCGAGCTGGCCCGCATGGGCGTCACGCACACGCACATCGACCCCCAGGACCCGCCGTCGTGGCCGGCGCTGATCCGGCCGACGACCCGCGCGATCTACGTGGAGACGCTGACCAACCCCACCGTCCAGATGGCAGACCTGGAGGCGGTGGTGCCGTTCGCGAAGGAACACGGCCTCGTGAGCGTCGTGGACAACACGTTCGCGAGCCCTGTCAACTTCCGGCCCGCGACGCTGGGCTTCGACGTGGTCCTGGAGAGCTGCACCAAGTTCATGAACGGCCACACGGACATCATCGCCGGGTCCGTGGCGGGCTCGAAGGAGCGCATCGCCTCCATCAAGAAGACCCTGGACCACCTGGGTGGCGTGCTGGACACGCACACCTGCTTCCTCCTGGAGCGTGGGCTCAAGACGCTGCCCCTCCGCATCCGCCAGCACAACGCCAACGCCATGGCCGTGGCCAGCTTCCTGGAGGCCCATCCGGCGGTGGCGCGGGTCAACTACCCGGGGCTCGCCAGCCATCCCCATCACGAGCGCGCCGCCAGGCTTCTCGCCGGCTTCGGGGGGATGCTGTCCTTCGAGGTGAAGGGCGGGGTGGAGCCGGCGGAGCGCTTCCTGTCCAGGCTGACGATTCCCGCGGTCGCCGTGAGCCTCGGGGGCGCGGAGTCCCTCATCGTGCGCCCGGCCGCGGCCGTCCACGGCGACCTCCCTCCCGACGAGCGGGCCCGGAGCGGCATCAGCGACGGTCTGATCCGCTTCTCCGTGGGGCTGGAGGACGAGGCGGACCTGCTGGCGGACGTGGGGAACGCTCTGGAAAGCTGAGATGACGGCTGAGCACGCCGTGACGGGGCGGAGGAAGAGGGCCCGGCTGCGCACGGCTCTCCTGGCCCTGACGCTGTGCGCCGGAGCTGGCCCGGTGGCGGCCCAGACGTTGGTGGGCCGGCTGTTGGACCAGGCGACGGGCGATCCGCTCGAGGGAGCGTTCGTCGTCCTTGTCGACGCTGGGGGCGCGCAGCGCGGCGGCTTTCTGACCAACGAGGAAGGCCGCTACATCCTGCGGGCGCCGGGTCCCGGCCGCTACACCCTTCGCGCTGAGCGTATAGGGTACTCCAGCCACACGTCCGAGCCTGTGGAGCTGGCGTCGAACGAGACCCGGATCTACGACATGGCGGTGTCGACACGGGTCATCGCGCTGGAGTCCATCAGGGTCGAGGGCGAGCAGCGCTGCACGGTGCGACCCGGCTCCGCCGCGCGGACGGCTGACGTCTGGGAGGCGGCAGGCAACGCGCTCCGGCTGGCCGCCTGGACGGGCACGTCCGCGGCGGTGCGCTATCGCGCCATCGATTTCCAGAGGGAGATCGAAGCCCGCACGAACCGCGTGCTGAGCGAGACGCGCACACCGCGCTCGATCTACACGTCCGGCAGTCTGTACGAGAGCGTGCCGGCGGACGAGCTCGCCGAGCGGGGGTACGTGCGGCCCGAGGAGGAAAACACCTGGGAGTACTTCGCGCCGGACGCACAGGTGCTGCTTTCGGACTCGTTCCTGGACGGCCACTGCTTCGCGCTGACGGAGGAGGACTCCCGGCCGGAGCTCATCGGCCTCGCCTTCCGGCCCCTGGACGGGACGGACCGGCCCGACATCGAAGGCGTGCTCTGGCTGGACCGGCAGAGCTCGGAGCTCCGGTACCTGGAGTTCCGCTATACGACCCTGCCCTATCCTGTCAGATCGCGCGACATCGGGGGCCGGGTGGACTTCGAACGGCTGGATGGCGGTCCGTGGATCGTCCGGAGCTGGAGCATCCGCATGCCGCGGGTGGAGGGGCAGCGGCTGAGGTTCGGCACGCGATACAGCCTGTCCGGCTTCATCGAGGTGGGCGGGGAGGTGACGGAGGTTCGGCGCAATCAGACGGACCGGAGGCTTGGAGAGACCGAGGTGGGTGGCTCCGTGGCCGGGGTGGTCCTCGACAGGGCGGGGCGGGGAGCGGTGGCGGATGCCGAGGTCTCGGTCGTCGGCACGGTGCGCTCCGCCCGAACGGACGGAGGCGGGAGGTTCCGCGTGAACGGCCTGCCCGACGGCCGTTACGGCCTGCGCGTCACGCCCCCCGCGTGGGACCTTCCCTGGCTCCTGCCCGAGGCCGGCGACGTGGTGGTCCGGGAAGGCGCAACCAGCAACGTCGAGCTGCGCCTCCTCACGCCCGACCGGATTCTGCGCGCCATTTGCGACCAACTCGCCCCGGACGCTCCGGTCGGCGTCGTGGTCGGCCGGGTGACGGACGCCGCCACCGGGCAGCCCGTCGCCGACGGCGGCGTGGTCGTTGCCTGGGCGAGCTTCGGCCTCGGGGAGGATCTCACGGGCGTCGAGGTACGGACGCTCTGGGACGCGTCCACCGGGACGACCGACGACGGTGGCTGGTTCCGCGTCTGTGGAGTGCCGGAGGACGTGCTCCTTCGCGTCATGGCCGTGCCCTCGGGCGATTCAGCCGAGCGGACCAGCGCCCGTCTCTGGACGGCGGATGCGCCCGCCCCCACCGGGGCGCGCGAAATCTGGCTGTCCGGGATCGACCCCGTCGGCCGGGTAGACCTGACCCGCCGGGCGGGTGGCCAGGCGCCACGGGCGAGACCCTGAAACCCTTGCCCTCCCGCGAATAATCACTCCCGCCGCACGCCGTCCCCTCTCTCCGCGGCCGCCGCCTCCAGGGCGTCCGCCCGGACCCGGGCCCGCCCGGCTCCGTCCGCGTCTCCCATGGCGGCCAGGATCTCTCCAAGCCTCCTCCACTCGGCGGGCTCTTCGGGATCGGCGCCGATGGCCGCCTGCCGGGCCCGGGCGGCGGCCGGGAGATCTCCCTTGAGGATGTAGCTCTCCGAGACGAGGGCCCAGAGCGCCCGGTCATTTCCGGTTCTGGCCAGTCCCTCGAGCGCCACGCGGTGCCCCTCGCGGCCGAAGCCCCGGCGGAGGAGGTTCGCGCCCAGGATCCGGTAGCTGTTCACGACCCGAGGGGCGACAGCGATGGCCCGCCGCATGTACGCCTCCCCCTCCGACCCGTCCCCGAGCCTGCCGAGGAAGTCGCCCACCTGGACCAGGAGGATGTGGTCGTGCGGCGCCAGAACGGCGGCCAACCGCCACGCTTCGGCGGCCCCCTGGACCTCCCCCACCCGTTGCAGGCCCTGGGCTCGGGCACGCACGGCCCGCCACGACTCGGGGTGCTCCTCGTTGAGCGTCCAGGTCACGACGAACGTGTCCAGCCAGGCAGGGTTGCGGGTCACGGTGCGCACCGTGAGGGCGACGGCGCCCACGGCGACCGCAGCCAACGCGACCCGACGGCGGCGAGCGGACAGGGCCAGGACCGACGGCGCGAGACCCGCGACCACCAGGGAGAGGCCCAGCGACGGAAGGTAGAGCGTACGTTCGGCCAGGAGCACGCCCGTGGCGAAGAAGACGTTGGAGACGGGCGACACGGCGACCACGAACCAGAGGATGCCTACGGCGATGAGGGGCCTGGCCTTCCAGCTCCGCACGGCCAGCACCGCCAGGGTGAGGATCACCAGGATCCCCGCCGCCACCGGCACGTCCACCGACTCCGATAGGAAGAGGACACCGGGGTCGTAGTCGGCCGACAGGTCCAGCGGGAACAGGAGCAGCCGCACGTACTGGACCCACAAGGCGACTGCCGACAGGAGCCGCGCCTGGGGGCCGACGGCCGCGAACAGAGGGGAGGGCGCCTCACCCACGATCGTGCCGACGGCGAAGAACCGGAGTTCCAGGTAGGCCACCAGGACCAGAGGCAGCAGGAGGAACACGCCGGCCTCGCGCCGGAGCCGGAGCGGGAGGCCCGCCGCGCCCCCGGGCTCGCCATTCTCCCCGGACGCGCCATCCCCCCTCGCCCCCCGCAGGCGAGGCGCCGCGACCTCCAGAAGCAGCAGCGCCCCGGGAAGCGTGACGCCGATCTCCTTGCTCGCCAGGCTGAGGAAGTAGAGAAGTCCGAGCCCGAGCAGGCGGAGGACCCTGGCCCCTCCCTCCCAGTCGCGGCCCTTCCAGTAGAGGATGCACGCCAGGACATAGAACAGCGCGGCATGGAGCTCGGCCTGGCCCACCACGTTGGCCACCGCCTCGGTGTGGACGGGGTGGACCGCGAAGGTCAGAGCCCCCGCCAGGGCGCCCCCGAGCGATCCCAGCTCGAAAAGCAGCACGAAGGCCAGCACCGAGACGAGTCCGTGGAGGAGCACGTTGACGGCGTGGAAGCCAGCGGGGCTTCC
>DASWKP010000039.1:0-6052 GCA_036396575.1 Longimicrobiales bacterium
CACCCTCCTCGGCCGCACCCTGGCCGAGGCCGGCGAGGTCTGCACGGTCGCGATCCCCGCCTGCTGCGGCATCGTGGCCGCGGGGGCCTTCCCGACCACCAGCTACGGATCCCCGACGGTGGCCACGACGTTCGCGGCAGCCGCCGCGGTGGCCTCCGGACTCGAGGCCATCCGGGACATCAACGGCGAGCCCGGTCACGTTCTGGCCTTCGCCGGAGACGGCGGCACGTACGACATCGGCTTCGCGACCCTGTCGGCGGCCGCCGAGCGGAACGAGAACATCATCTACTTCTGCTACGACAACGAGATCTACGGAAACACCGGGGGACAGCGCTCCTCCGCGACGCCCCCGGGAGCTCGCACGACCACGACCCCGCACGGGAAGAGCGAAGACAAGAAGGACATCATGGCCATCATGGCCGCCCACCGCATCCCGTACGCGGCGTCGCTGTCCATCGCGCATCCCGACGACTTTCGCCGCAAGGTCATGACCGCGCTGTCGATGCGGGGCTTACGCTTCCTCCTCATGCACTCGCCCTGCCCGACCGGGTGGAAGTCCGAGCCCGGGGACTCCATCGAGCTGGTGCGCCTGGCGGTACGGAGCGGCCTCTTTCCTCTCTACGAGGTCCGGAACGGTTCCGGGTGGCGCGTCAACGTGGAGCCCGACTGGACCGATCCCGAGGAGTACTTCCGTCGCCAGCGCCGCTTCCGGGTGGACGAGATCAACCTGGACGTGACGCGTCGGGTGTGCCGGGAGCGCTTCGAGCACATCGCCAAGCTGTCGGAGGTCTTTCCCTACGGGGAGGGCTGAGTACCGAGTACTCGAGGCGGTAGCGTTTCCGCGGGGATGTCGGGGACGGTAGGTTGCTCCCATGAACCGCGACGACATGCTCCGCCGCCTCGCCGAGCGCCCCGACGGATGGGACGTCCTCGTGATCGGGGGGGGCGCCACGGGCGTGGGTGTGGCGGTGGACGCCGCCTCGAGGGGCTACGACGTGGCCCTCCTCGAGCAGAGCGACTTCGGCAAGGGGACGTCGAGCCGCTCCACCAAGCTCATCCACGGCGGGGTGCGCTACCTCCAGCAAGGCAACATCCCCCTGGTCATGGAGGCCCTGAAGGAGCGGGGCATCCTGCGGAACAACGCCCCTCACCTGGTCCGGGACCTGCCCTTCGTGGTGCCCAACTACAAGTGGTGGGAGGCTCCCTTCTACGGCATCGGCATGCGGGTCTACGACGCCCTGGCTGGCAAGTACGGCTTCGGCAAGTCGAGGAACCTGTCCCGTGAAGAGACCGTGCGGAGGATCCCGACGATCGAGACCGACGGACTCCTGGGGGGCGTGATGTACCACGACGCCCAGTTCGATGATGCCCGCCTGCTCATCGACCTCGCCATGACCGCGGCGGAGCAGGGGGCGGTGCTGGTAAACTACGCGCGGGTCGACGGCCTCCTCAAGGGCTCCGATGGATTCGTCGACGGCGTGGTGGTCGTCGACGAGGAATCAGGGGATGGGATGGAGTTGCGCGGGCGCGTGGTGGTCAACGCCACCGGAGTCTTCACCGACGCCGTGCGCCGCATGGACGACCCCGACGCGGCCTCCATCATCCAGCCATCCCAGGGGGTTCACGTGGTCCTCGACCGGGCCTTTCTGCCCGGCGACTCGGCCATCATGGTGCCCCACACCGACGACGGGCGGGTGCTCTTCGCCATCCCGTGGTTCGACCGGGTGGTGGTGGGCACGACGGACACGCCGGTGGACGCGCCCAGCCTGGAGCCGGTGCCGCTGGCCGAGGAGGTGGACTTCATCCTGGAGCACGCGCGGCGCTACCTGGAACGGGACCCGGAGCGGAGCGACGTCCTCTCGGTGTTCGCGGGGCTCCGTCCCCTGGTGGCGGCGGACGACGCCTCCGGCGGGACCGGAGACACCTCCCAGGTCAGCCGCGAGCACGTCATCCGTGTGTCGGGCTCGGGCCTCCTGACGATCGCCGGCGGCAAGTGGACCACCTACCGGAAGATGGCCGAGGACACGGTGGACGCCGCCGCCGCTCTCGGGGACCTCCCGCCCGAGGAGTGCGTCACCCGGGAGCTGGCCATTCACGGCTTCCACCGCCACTCGGACAGGTTCGGAGAGTTGGCCCCCTACGGCTCCGACGCCCCGGCGGTGAAGGGCCTCATGGCCGCGGAGCCCGATGGCGGCACGGCACTCCACCCTCGCCTGGGACTCCGGCGCGGCGAAGTCATGTGGGCCGCGCGGCGGGAGATGGCCCGAACCGTGGACGACGTCCTGGCGCGGCGGAGCCGCGCCCTGCTTCTGGACGCCCGGGCCGCCACAGAGGCCGCTCCGGCGGTGGCCCGCATCCTGGCCCGGGAGCTGGGCCGGGACGGCGCCTGGGAGCGGGCCCAAGTGGAGGCCTTCGAGGCGGTCGCGGCGGGCTACGTGGTGTAAGGGCCCTCAAGGGCCCGTCAAGGAGGTCGTTGAAGGACCAGGGCGCCCGCCGGAAGTGCCTCGGGCCGGCCCGCTCAGGGGAGGGTGCGGAACCCGGCCACGGTGACATGGCGGTCGAAGGTGAACGCCGTGGTGACGCCCTCCGCCCTCATGACCGCGAAGCTCACCGCGTCCGTGAGGGTGAAGGGCTGATCGGAGAAGCGCCGCATCCAGTCCGTCACGGCGGCATCACGGAGGCCCCTGTCGGCGAAGACCTCGTCCACCAGGGGGTCCGAGGTCACGGCATCCAGGTATTCCACCGCCCGGACCGGGCCGAGCCGGTGGACGAGGTGAAGGTGCAACTCGGCCAGGACGAGATCCGTCACCACCAGGCGGGTCCGGTCCCTGCGTAGGGATCGGAACGTGGCCGCCGCCGCCTCGTGGTGCTGGTCCCGCCGGCTGAACGAGGCCAACCACGCCCCGGTGTCCACGAGGACCCTGGCGGTCGTCAGCCGGCCCACTCCGGCCCGGTCTCGGCCACCCGATGTACGGTCGCGCGGGCTTCCACCGCGCCACCCCCTCAGCCCCCCGGCCGTAGGGCCAGCAACTCCAGGCTCCGAGCCCGGTCCACGAGGCCGACGAACGCCGCGCGGTAGCCGGAGGGATCGTCGCCCACGGCCTCGCGGGCCAGGGTGGACACGTCGGCCAGGGTGAAGCTGCCGGCGTGCTCTGAGTTCCGGAGCAGCATGCCGAAGCCCGCCACCGCCGCGGCGAAGCGCAGCTCGGTGGAGGGCGTCCCGGTCAGGTCGGCCGTTCGGGCCACATGCTCCACCAGGCGGCTCTCCGTCCCGTCGGGGTCCTTGTAGCGGAGCTTGAGGAAGAAGATCTCGTCGGTGGCGGAAGCCGTCGGTGCCGGCTCGGGCGAGCGGTAGCGCAGGGAATCCACGCCCCGGACCTCCACGGGGCTCTCGACACCCACCGGGACGACCTCGTAGAGGGCCGTCACCGAGTGGCCGGCTCCCAGCTCGCCGGCGTCCTTCGTGTCGTCGGCGAAGTCCTCGTTGGCCAGCAGGCGATTCTCATAGCCGATGAGGCGGTACGCCCGCACCCGGGTCGGGTTGAACTCCACCTGGAGCTTGACGTCCTTGGCGATGGCGAGGAGCGTTCCACCCATCTCCGAGACCAGGACCTTCCTCGCCTCCAGCGGCGAGTCGATGTAGGCGAAGTTGCCGTTCCCGTGGTCGGCGAGTTGCTCCATCCTGGAGTCCTTGAGGTTGCCGGTGCCGAAGCCCAGCACCGTGAGGAAGGTGCCCTGCTCCCGCTTCTCCTCGATGAGGCGCACCATCTCCGCATCGCTGGACGCGCCTACGTTGAAGTCGCCGTCCGTGGCCAGGATGACGCGGTTGTTGCCGCCGGGGATGTGGTTGTGGCGAGCCACGTCGTAGGCCAGGCGGATGCCCGCGCCCCCGGCCGTCGAGCCTCCCGCTTCGAGACGGGCCAGGGCGTCCATGATGTCGTCCTTGTCGCTGCCCGGCGTCGAGGGCAGTACCAGTCCGGCGGCCCCGGCGTACACGACGATGGCCACCCGGTCCCGCGGACGGAGGTTCTCCACCAGCATGCCGAACGCCCTCTTGAGGAGCGGCAGCTTATCCGGCGAGCTCATGGACCCGGAGACGTCGAGCAGAAAGACGAGGTTGCTGGCGGGCAGGTCCGCCACGTCCACCTCCCGCCCCTTGATGCCGATGCGCACCAGGTGATGGAGGGGCTGCCAGGGCGCCCGGCTCACCTCGGTCGTCACCGAGAAGGGATGCTCTCCGGTCGGCGCGGGGTCAGCGTACGGGAAGTAGTTGACCAGCTCCTCGATGCGCACGGCGTCCACGGGCGGTCGCCTGCCCTCGTTGATGAAGCGGCGCACATTGGCGAAGGAGGCCCGGTCCACGTCGATGGAGAAGGTGGACAGGGGGTTGGGCCCCACCGCGAGGAAGGGGTTCTCGGCGATGAGCGCGTACGACTCGGTGTTGAAGTCGGGATTGTACCGGCCGGGGAGCACTTGCCGGGCCCCGCGCCCGCGGAGCAACACCTGGGGCATGGCGCCCGACCACAGCGCACGATCCGCTTCAGCGGCCGTCGGCGTCGCTATGATCTCGCGCACAGCGATCGCCGTGGGGGTCAGCGCCAGGTCCACCGCGGTCGTGGCGGCGCTCAGGGTGACCGTGCGTCGCTCGGTCGCGTACCCGATGAGGACCGCGTCCAGGGTCACCTCCCGGCCCAGCAGGCCATCTCCGGGCAGCACGATCGAGTAGCGGCCGGCGGGCCCGGTCAGCGCTCCCGCGTTCAGCGACACGATGGTCACCTGGACGCTGGGGAGCGGCCGCCCCGTGCTGGCGTCCGTCACGCGGCCGACGATCTGGACGTCGACAGGCGCAGGCCCGCTCTGGAGCTGGGTCGGGGTGGGGAGGAACAGGAAAGCGAACAGGACGGGAACGGCTGAAACGGAACGCGGGCGCATGGGGCCTCCTCCTCGGTCGGTCGGACCTGTCATCTCCTACCGGAGGAGACGACCGAGGGCCGCTGGCGCGCACGCCGGGAGGCTCGAGCCGCTACCCTCCCGCCGCCATGCTGTCCAGGAATTCCTGGTTGGTCCTGGTCTTTTCCATGCGCTTGAGCAGGAACTCGATGGCCTCCGCCGGGGGCATGTCCGACAGGAAGTTCCTGAGCAGGTAGACCCGGTTCAGCTCGGTCTCGCTCAGGAGAAGCTCCTCCCGGCGGGTGCTGGACATGTTCAGGTCGATGGCGGGGAAGATCCTCTTGTCCGAGACGTGGCGGTCCAGGACCAGCTCCATGTTTCCCGTGCCCTTGAACTCCTCGAAGATCACCTCGTCCATGCGGCTGCCCGTGTCCACGAGCGCCGTGGCGATGATGGTCAGAGAGCCGCCCTCATCGATGTTGCGGGCCGCGCCGAAGAAGCGCTTGGGCTTGTGGAGCGCGTTGGCGTCCACGCCCCCGGACAGGATCTTGCCCGAGTGCGGCATCGTGGTGTTGTAGGCCCGGGCCAGGCGAGTGACGGAGTCCAGGAGAATGACCACGTTCTTGCCGTGCTCCACCAGGCGCTTGGCCTTCTCCATGACCATCTCCGCCACCTGGGTGTGCCTCTCGGCGGGCTCGTCGAAGGTGGAACTGATGACTTCGGCGGCCACGTGCTCCTCCATGTCCGTGACCTCCTCGGGCCGCTCGTCGATGAGGAGCACGATGAGATGCACTTCGGGGTGATTCTTGACGATGGAGTTGGCCATGTTCTGGAGGATCGTCGTCTTTCCGGCCTTGGGAGGCGACACGATGAGGCCTCGCTGCCCCATGCCGATGGGCGCGATGAGGTCCACGATCCGCATGGAGATGTCGCCGTTCTCCGTCTCCAGGCGCAGGCGGCCTTCGGGGTATCGGGGCCTGAGGTTGTCGAAGGCCACCCGCTGCTTGGCCGTGTCGGGCTCCTCGAGGTTGACCGTCTCCACCTTGAGCAGCGCCAGGTAGCGCTCTCCCTCCTTGGGGGGACGCACCTGACCCATGATGCTGTCACCGGTGCGCAGGTCGAAGCGCTTGATCTGCGACGGGCTCACGTAGATGTCGTCGGG
>DASWKP010000040.1:0-12994 GCA_036396575.1 Longimicrobiales bacterium
GATCGAAGTGCTCGCGGAGGTGCTGGAGGGCTGCTCGGACCCGTGCGTCCAGATCCTGTGACCCGGAAGCGGGACGGCATGGAGCCTTTCAGCCGGGACGAACGCCGGCGCCTCCTGGAGGAGATGGCGGGCGGCCGCCCGGTCCGCTGTCCCCGCTGCGGCGGCGCGCTGGAGCGCACCGACGTGCCCCCAAGGGGAGACGTGGCCTACGTAAGGGACCGGGTGTGGCTCCTCTGCGCGGAGTGCTCCCGCACGGTGGTTCTTGACCAGGAGAGGCGTCCTTGACGGACGGCGGCGGCCGTGCGGGGCCCGGGATCATGCTCGTCTTCGTGGGCCGGAGACTCCTGGTCCGCCCCCACGGGGAGGGCGTGGCGCTACCGGCCGCCGGCGAGCTGGCGGGCCTGGCGGAGGCCGTGGGGGAGGAGGCCGTCACCGACCTGGGGCCGTGGCAGGGCGGCACGGCCCGGGCCGCGGACCTGCCCGCGGCCGTGGAGCCTCCCCGGGGCCTGGAGGCGCTGGGCCTGAGGCAGCTCCACGACCGCCTGCCTCGGGAGCTGTACCGCCTGGCCGGCCGGGCCCTCCAGCTCGTGGAGTGGCGCCGGACCCACCGCTTCTGCGGCGCCTGCGGCTCGGGCACCGTGCTGGATCTCCGGCACCGCGCCATGGCGTGTCGCCAGTGCGGCCAGCTCCACTTCCCCCGCCTTGCGCCGGCCGTCATCACCCTGGTGGAGCGGGGCGACCGCGTGCTTCTGGGCCGTTCGCCCCACTTTCCATCCGGGGTCTACAGCACGCTGGCCGGCTTCGTCGACCCGGGCGAGTCCGCGGAGGAAGCCGTGCACCGGGAGGTCATGGAGGAAGTGGGCGTCCGGGTGGAGGACGTGCGCTGGTACGGGAGCCAGCCCTGGCCGTTTCCCCACTCCCTCATGCTCGGCTTCACGGCGCGCTGGGCCGAGGGTGAGATCGAACTCCGCGACGGGGAACTGGAGGACGCCCGCTGGTTCAGCGCCGACGAGCTTCCCACGGCACTCCCGCCGACCATGAGCATCGCCCGCTGGCTCATCGACGACTTCCTGAAGAGGTGCGGCCATCCCTCTCCGGAAGGAGGGCGGGAGGCGCCGCCCGAGGCGTACCCGGCGTAGGAGCCCGGCTTGGTCAGAACGCTGACATGAACCCCACCACCAGTCGGACATCCTCCGCATCGAGGTCGTACTGGGCCTCACCCGTGAGGCGGAGGTTCCGGGCCAGCATGTAGTTGGCCCCGAGGGCTCCCGAGCGGAACCGCTTCAGGAGCTCCTCCTCCCCCTGGCGGATGGAGAAGATGGCTTCGTCGGCTTCCACGTGGTTGTAGAGGGCCGTGAAGAACCACTTCCCGGCGGCGCCCCACGGCGAGAACACCAACTCCGCGAAGCCCATGTCCACCTCGGTGTCGGGCTCGATGACGTCGCTGAAGAAGGGACGCTCGTCGGTGCGCCGGAGGTACTGGGCATTGAGCTCGAGCCTTGGCCCAAAGGCCACCGTGGCATCCGGGCCGTAGATGCGGATTTCGCTCTTGAGCCCGTCGGATTCCTCGACACCGAAATAGGCAAAGCCGCCGAGGCGGATGCGGTCCACGGACTGAGACAGACGCACCGCCACGTTCTTCCAGTCGTCCCGGTCGTAGAGCCTGGCCTCGCTGGCCTCGGAGAGGCCCCGGCCGTTCAGGAGCTGGACGCTCAGGTCCGCGCCCTCCCACGGCGAGTACGCGGCCAGGAAGCCCCGGTCGTAGGTCAGATCCGCCTGCGTGTCGCCCACGCGCACGCGGTATGCCTGGTAGTCCTCGTACTCGAGGCGCAGCTCCCGTTTGAAGAGGGGGTCCGAGACCTGGAACTGCCCGACCAGAAGGTCCACGCCGGAGCCGAACAGGTCGCTGAACTGAACATAGGCGTCCTCGAGGCCGGCCACTTCTCCCCGTTCGGACATGAAGAAGTAGAGGTAGTAGCTCACGTTGTCGGCGATCTGGCCCCCCGACAGGAGCTTGATGCTCCAGGGCGCCTGGAGGTCCGTGTTGGGCGCGTCGCCGCCGCGCAGGCTTCGCACGTAGGCGTCCAGGCGCACGGCGAGGGGCAAGCTGCTCATCAGGCGCAGCTCGGGGTCCCCGGTCTCCACCCCGTCCACCATGGGCTCCCCCCGGGCGAACTGGAAGCCGTTGGCCGCGAACTGTTCGCCGAACGCGGTGAGCCGCGGCGCGGGTCCGTGGCACAGCATGCACGACACGCGGTACTTGCGCGCGAAGGCGGGAATGGCGCCGGCGTCGTGGGGCCAGATCGCCAGGAGGCCGACGGACAACGCCGCAGCCAGGAGAATCGAGACTCGGTCGCGTCGCACGTCATTCCTCCCAGGTTCGAGATCGCGAGGAGGGTCCGCCGTCCGTGTAGGCTGGGGTGGGGCCGTGGACGTACACGAGATCGCCCACGTCCTTCAAAGAAGGCGCGCGGCGGCGAATTGTCCAGGGAGCGGTCAGGGCGGACACTGGCAGCAGGAAGCCCCGGCGCTGTTCCTGGAGGACCTCGTGCGGCCACCCCGGGGGCCGCCTCGCGGAACGCCCGGCGCGCCGGCCGGTGGATCACCGGGCGCCCACTCCGTTACATCCCGGTGACGCGCAGATCCCTCACCAGGCCCTCAGTGTTGTGGGCGAAGCGCACCCCGAACATGCCGTCCGTGGACTTGAGCCTGCCCTCCGTGACCAGCTCGGACTTCGGGTAGGTGCCCACTACCGTTCCGTTGATGGCACAGGAGACCGAGTCGTCGGTGACGCTCACTGCGATCTCCTGGGTCACGGGCTCTCCGGGGCCGGCGGCCTTGTTCACGGCGTCGTTGGCCTCGCCGCGACGGCCGTTCACCTGGAAGGCGTCCGGCCCGAAGCCACGCACGATGAAGGTCCCGGTGCCGTACGCCGCGCAGTACAGATAGCTCTGCTGGTCCGACCCCATGTCGTTGCCGGCGATGAAGATGCCGTACGGATGGGGATGGTTGTTCAGGTTCATGTACATGGGCTCGGTGAAGGTGGCCGAGACCGTGTAGTTGCCGCTGGCCGTGTTGGCCGTGCTCCAGTAGGCCACCGCCGGGCCCGTGGTGACGTGCAGGGCCTCGCCGTCCATGGCGAGGCGGGCGCTTTCGATGGTGGCGCCGCGGCCGGCCTCGGCGGCGTCGATCTGGCCCATCCAGCCCTCGACCAGGACGCCGCCCCCGGCCACGGTGCGGGTCTCCTCCTGGGCGTGGGCCGCGCCGGCACCCAGGGCCAGCGTCAGGGTGGCCGCCGCGACGGCGGCCACGGACAGCGGGGAATGCGTGGTGCGATTCATGGTGACTCCTGTCAGCGGGAAGGTCGCGAACCCACCTGATACCCCGGTGCGGGCGATTCTTGCCCTCGAAACGACGCGGCGTTCCCGGCGCTGATCGCCGCGGGTCGGAGCGGTTGCGCCGTGGCGGACACCCCCTGGCGAGGCGCGCGGCGCACCCCCACGTTCCTGGCCGCCTCTCGCCGGGACACGTCCAGGTCGTCGGGAGCCCAGGAGGCCGTCCAGGAGGCAGAAATGGACCACCCAGCCGTCATCGCCCGCTTCACCCTCGCCGCCCTCGTCGCCCTCGCCTCCTGCGCCGCGCCGCCCGACGCGACCGACTCGGCCAGCGCGGTCAGCGCGGTCACTGACCCCGCCTCCTACGTCGATCCCTTCATCGGCACCGCCAACGGGGGCAACACGTTTCCCGGAGCCGTGGTGCCCTTCGGCATGGTGGCGTGGAGTCCGGAGACCACGACGGGTGACCCCACCCGGCGGCCGGCTCCGGGAGGCTACCAGTACGATGCCCGCCGCGTGCGGGGATTCAGCCTCACGCACCTCTCCGGCACGGGGTGCCGGGGAGCCTCGGGGGACGTGCCCTTCCTCCCCTTCGCGGGAGAGATCGACTCCTCGCCATCCGCGGACCTCCAGGACCGGCGCTACGCGTCGTCCTTCGTCCACGCCAACGAGAACGCGGAGGCCGGCTACTACCAGGTGCGATTCCGGGACCAGGTCAACGCCGAGCTCACCGTGACCGAGCGCACGGGTTCGGCCCGCTTCACGTTTCCCGAGGGCGAGCCGGCCCACGTGCTCATCCGCGCGTCGGACTCGGAGGTGGGGAGCGGCGACGCGTACGTCGAGGTTGGGGAGGACGGGCGCACCGTAAGCGGGTGGGTGTCCAGCGGCAACTTCTGCGGCTACATCGACCCGGTCATCCGCCACGACTACTACACGCTCCACTTCGTGGCCGAGTTCGACCGTCCCTTCACGTCCTTCGGGACGTGGGAGGACGCGGAGCTCCGGCCGGGTGTGGCCACGGCCCGGGGCGGCACGAGCTACGGTGACGACGGCTATCCCGTGGCCGGGAAGGGTTCGGGCGCGTACGTGGGCTTCGACCTCGGTGAGGATCGTGTTGTGGGCGTGCGGGTCGGCGTCTCCTACGTGAGCGGCGACAACGCGCGGGCCAACCTCGAGGGCGAGAACCCCGCGGGTACGCCGTTCGACGGCCTACGCGCGAACGCGCGGGGCGCCTGGAGCGAAGCACTGTCCTCCGTCCGTGTCGCCGGCGGCACGGAGCGGCAGCGCACCATCTTCTACACGGCGCTGTACCACTCCCTCCTCCACATGAACCTGTTCAGCGACGTGAACGGGGAGTACGCGGGCTTCGATGGGCGCACCCACACCGTGGAGCCGCCCCAGGACGCCCAGTACGCCAACTTCTCCGGATGGGACGTCTACCGCTCGCAGGTGCAGCTCGTGGCACTGCTCATGCCAGAGGTCGCCGCGGACATGGCCCAGTCCCTCCTCAACCAGGCCGAGCAGAACGGCGGCGTGTGGGACCGCTGGACCCACAACACCGGCGCCACCCACGTCATGGAAGGCGACGCCTCCACGCTGGCGGTGGCTTCGATCCACGCCTTCGGGGGGACGGACTTCGACGCCGGGCGTGCCCTGGCCTCGCTCCTGAAGGCTGCCCGGGAGCCCACGCCTCTCGACCTGAGCGACGAGGGGTGCCGTGTCATGTGCCCGGGCCAGCGGCCCTCCCTGGACGAGTGGCTGAGCCTCGGGTACCTGTCCACCGAGTCCAACGCCTGGGGCGGCGCCGGGGAGACCCTGGAGGACGCCTCGGCGGACTTCGCGCTGGCGCAGCTCGCCCGGCGCCTGGGCGACGGCGAGGCCCACGACGAGCTCATGGCCCGTTCGACGTACTGGAGGAACCTCTTCAACCCCGAAGCCACACCGGAAGGAGGCTACGTCCAGGACCGGAATTCCGACGGCTCCTGGGCCGACTTCGACCCCGCCTCCAGCCGGGGCTTCGCCGAGGGGTCCAGCGCCCAGTACACCTGGATGGTGCCTTTCGACGTCGCGGGGCTCGTGGAGGTCATAGGTGGGGTTGAGGCCGCGACCCGCCGCCTGGACGCGTTCTTCCACACCCCTGACGGGGATTGGGCCCTCACCGGGCTCGGGGGCCTACATGCCGAGATGAACAACGAGCCCACCATCGGCGCGCCCTGGCTCTACCTCTACACGGGGGAGCCCGCCAAGGCCCAGGAGATCATGCGGCAGGTCCAGACCCGGCTGTGGAGCGACCGCCCCCACGGCATTCCGGGCAACGACGACCTGGGCGCGATGTCGTCCTGGTACGTCTGGTCCGCCCTGGGGATGTACCCGGGCATCCCCGGGCGGGCGGAGCTCTTCCTGGCGAGTCCGCTCTTCCCGCTGGCCTCAGTGGGGCGGCCGGGCGGCAACTCCATCACCGTCCGGGCACCCGCGGCCGCCGTCGACGCGCCGTACGTCCATGCTGTCACGGTGGACGGCCGCGCATGGAGCCGTCCCTGGCTACCGGAGGACTTCGTAGCCCGGGGTGGGGAGCTGGTCTTCGAGCTGGCCACCACGCCCCACCCTTCCTGGGGCGCCGCGCCCGAGCACGCGCCGCCGTCGTTCGGGGGTGGGGGTAGGTAGGGGGGAGCGCCCTTCCAGGAGACTAACCGCGGCCCACCATGCGGTCGATGCGCTCGACGAGTTCGTCGAGGGTGAAGGGCTTCTGCACCAGCTCCACCCCCTCGCCTATCGCGCCTTTGCTTGCCAGCACGTCCTCGGCGTAGCCCGAGATGAACAGCACCGGCAGGCCCGGGCGGCTCTGCGTAATCCGCTCGGCCACCTCGACGCCGGTCATGCCGGGCATGATCACGTCGCTCACCAGGAGGTCGATGGTGCCCTCGAAGGCGTCGCTCACCTCGATGGCCGTGGGGCCGTCCTGGGCCTCGATCACCGAGTAGCCGTGCCGCTCGATCGCCCTCTTGAGGGCTCTTCTGACAGGATCCTCGTCCTCCACCAGGAGCACGACGCCGCCGGTGGCGCCGGTCTTGTCCGATCCTGTCTCGGGCACCTGGGCCTCCTGTTTCGTGGGAGGTAGGTAGATACGGAAGGTGGTTCCCAGGCCGGGGGTGCTCTCCACGGTGATGTGACCATCGTTCTGCTTCACCACCCCATAGACCATGGAGAGGCCCAGCCCGCTCCCGTCTCCCACACCCTTTGTCGTGAAAAAGGGCTCGAAGGCCCGCTTGATCGTCTCGCCATCCATTCCCACACCCGTATCGGTCACCGTGAGCACGCGGTAGGAGCCCGGTGGCACGTCGGCGACCCCTGGAACGCGCAGGGCCTCGTCGAGGACCACGCATCCGACCGAGATGACCAGTCGGCCGCCGGTCGGCATGGCATCCCGGGCATTGACCGACAGGTTCATCAGGACCTGCTCCATCTGGGCTGTGTCCCCGTCCACGAGGGCGGGCTCCGCGTAGGTTTCCACGACCAGCTCGATGTCTTCGCCGATGACGCGCTTCAGCATGCGCCCGGTGTCCTGGACCAGCAGATTGAGGTCGATGACCCTCCGCCGGACGACCTGGCGCCGGCTGAACGCCATGAGTTGACCCACCAGTTCGCCGCCGCGGCGGGCCGCGCGCTGCACCTCGGCGATGTCGGCGCGGCCGGGATGATCCTCCGGCAGGTCCTCGGCGACGAACTCCGAGTAGCAGAGCACCGACGTCAGCAGGTTGTTGAAGTCGTGGGCTACCCCACCGGCCAGCCGTCCCACGGCCTCCATCTTGTGGGCTTCCCTGAGCTGCTCCTCCAGGTACAGGCGCTGCTCCTCGGCCTCCCTTGCCTGGGTCATGTCCGTGAGGGAGCCTACCACCGAGGTGGTGGCGCCGTCCTCCACGACGGGCGCCTCATTGACCAGGACCCAGATACGACGGCCTCCGCACCCCTGTAACTCCACCTCGTAGGGAGGCTGGCGCTCACCGGTCTCCACCGCCCGCTTCGCGGCTTCCAGACCGGCGGCGTTGTCCGGATGATCGGACAGGTAGCGCGTCCAGGGGACCAGCGCGTCCTCGGGGTCGCAGTCGAGGAAGCGGCGTACCTGCGGACTCACGTAGGTCACGACGTGGTCCGGGCCGCGGGCGTAGAAGAGGTTGGTGCTCTTCTCCAGGATCTCCCGCTCCCGCTCCTCGGCAATGCGGAGCGTGGCCTCGGCCGCCTCGCGTTCGGCCATCTCCTGGTGCAGGTGGAGGTTCTTCTCCTGGAGCTCGGTCGTACGCTCGCCGACCACGGCCTCCAGGCGACGGCGCTCCACGTCGAGCCGCCGAGCCCTGATCACGGGCACCGTCGCGATGGCCGTGGACAGCGCCAGGAGGCCCATCAGCCGGAACCACCACGTCTGCCAGAACGCGGGCAGCACCGAGAAGGCCACCACGGCGGGCGCGGCGCTTCGCAGGCCCACGCCATTGATGGCCTCCACCTCGAAGCGGTAGCTCCCCGGAGAGACGCTGGCGTAGGTGACGACGTGTTCCGAGGTGGGCGGGGACCAGGCCGGATCGGCTCCCTCCAGTCGGTGACGGAATCGCATGGCGGCAGGATCGCGGAAGCTGGGAGCCGTGAAGTGGAAGGCCACCGCGCGCGACCCCGGAGGCACCCGGGCTCCCTGGAGTGGAAGGGCCTGACCGCCGGCCACGAAGGCCTCGACGTAGATGGGAGGCAGAGCCGTGTTTGGCACCTCCCGATCGGGGGAGTAGCGGTAGACCCCGGACCCCGTGCCGAACCAGAGCTGGCCCTCGTCGTCCTCCACCGCCGCGGTGGCCGCCCCCTCCGTGTCGGTCAGACCCTCGGCGGGACCGTAGTGGACGATGTTGCCTCCCTGGACCCGGTCCAGGCCGCGGCTGCTGAACAGCCACACCGCACCCTGGGAATCGCTGAGCACCTGCCAGATCGCGTTGTCCGCCAACCCGTCCCTGGTGTCCATCCGCCGGATCTCGTCGCCCGCGACGCGGAAGACCCCGTTCCCGTTGGTGCCCAGCCAGATCGCGCCGTCGCCATCCATGTCCATGGACCAGATGGTCTCGTCGGTGAGCCCGTTCGCCGCCGAAAGCGAGGTCACCGTCTCTCCGTCCCACACCAGTGCCCCCCCCGTGCGCAGTCCGAGCCACAGGCGGTCCCGGGAATCCCGGAGCATGGTCATGATGTAACCGGCGGGGAGTCCAGGCAGATCGGGGCGCGTGATGCGGCCCTCCTCCAGACGGGCCAGGCCCGACGACGTTCCGATCCACGTTCCCCCCCGGCCATCGGACTCCAGGCTCAGCACGAATATGTCCGGGAGGCCGTTCGCCGTGGTGAACGTCGTGGCCTCCCCGGAGTCGGGATGGTACAGGACCAGGCCGGAGCGCGTGCCGATCAGCATGCCCTCCACGGGGGCCGGAGTCAGGGCGTAGACCCGGGGGTCGGCCACCATCCCCCTCAGGTCGACGCGACGGAAGACCCCTCCGTCCAGGTACGCCACACCGTCCCGCGTTCCCACCCACAGCCGTCCCGAAGCGTCCAGGGCCAGGGCTCGCACGAACGGGTTGGGAAGCCCGTCGGCGGCGGCGAACTGACGAAAGGGGCTCGGCACCAGGAGGTCGAGTCCGAAGTCCGTGGCGAACCACACGTTTCGCTCCCGGTCCACCATCACGCGGTTGACCTGGTCGGTGACGAGGCCGTTCCGGGTCGTGAAGCGCTCGAAGACCCCGCCTTCCTGGCGGATCACGCCTTCCCGAGTGGTGATCCACAGGGTGCCCGAGCCGTCGAGCGCCGCATCGGTCATGACCGTGCCGTCCACGAGGTCCGGGATGGGCAGCCCCTGGGCTCCGTCCGGGCCGGTTACGTAGAGCCCCTTCGTGGTCCCGACCGCCAGCCCCGTCGGCGTGGCGAGCAGAGCTCCCACAGGGACGTCGCCGATGAGCGTTTCCGTGTCCGGCACGAACCGGTCGCCTTCCAGCCGCGCGAGGCCCCGATCCGTGGCGACCCAGATCCTGCCCTCGGAGTCCCGCACGGGCCGGAGCGTGTTGTTCGAAGGCAGTCCGTCCGCGGTCGTGTAGTTCCGGATCGAGGAGCCTTCGGCGATGAACGAGACCCCGCCCTCGGTGGCAACCCAGACGCCCCCCGTCACCGGGAGGACGTCCTGCACGGTGTTCGAGACCAGGCCGTCCTCCTCTCCAACGCACTCGAAGGCGCCGGCCTCGAAGAAGCAGACGCCTCCCAACGTGCCCACCACGAGGCGGCCCGGGCGAACCTCGTCGATGTCCCGGACCGTGTTGGCCACGAGACCGTCCCGGGTGGACAGGGTGACGAACTCGCGACCGTCGAAGCGGGTGAGCCCCGCGTAGTTGCCCAGCCACAGGAAGCCCTGCGCATCCTGCGCGATGGCGAGGATCTGGGCCTGAGGCAGGCCCTCGGCGGACCCGTAATGCCGCAGGTTGAGGACCTGGGCCGCGGCAAAGTCGGGTGCCAACAGCGAGGTGACCGCGCTCACGGCCAGCGCGCCCACGGCCAGCGCGCCCGGCCGTCGGACGCGGATCGAGCCAATACCCGTCGCCCGGATGGCGCTGGGTCCAGCGGGCAGCACCGGCGGGCCGCCTGGGGTCTGGTCCGTTGGAGGTGGCGTTCGGGTCACGGTTGCGCGCGTTCGGGGCGAGCCTTCGAGGGTCTCGTCGTCTGCGGACTGCCCCCAACTGTTCATGCTTGCTGGTCAATCTCGTGGGACAGGGCGCGGCGCGCCAATGGTGTTTTGAGACTCGCCTCCCGTCGGTCGGGCGCGGTCGGCCCTCAGCACCCGGATCTCTACGCGGGGAATCCCGGGCTCGGGCGTGAGGGTCAACGTCGCGGCGCGGGCGGCCCCGCGCACGTCATCCGCCACCCGGCCAAGGCGTGTGATCTCCTCCGGCGACCCGGCCAACTCCACGCGTTCCATGGGCTCCCCCACGGACACGTTCGCTGCCGTTTTGTGCCGCCGCACGGCCCTGATGGCCGTCACCGCGCTCGCGAAGCTGCCGGGGTCGGCGGGCGCATCGATCCCCTGGAAGTCCGCCGGCGCCGGCCAGGGGGCCCGGTGGATGCTCGGCTGGTCCAGGTCGGCCGCGGCGCGCCAGGACCAGATCTCCTCGGTCACGTAGGGCAGGAAGGGAGCGAACAGGCGCAGGAAGACCCGGAGCGCGAAGCCGGCGGCCGCGGCTGCCGACCTCGCGCCCTCTCCCCCCTCCCGCAGACGCACCTTCACCAACTCCAGCCAGTTGTCCGTGAAGCCGTCGCGGAAGAAGCGCTCGGCCTCCTCCAACGCCGTGGCGTGGTCGAAGGTCTCCAGGGCCTCAGTGGATCGAGCGCAGGCGCCGCCCAGGTCGGCCGCGAACGCCCGGTCCAGCTCGAACGTCACCGTGCCGATGTCGTCCGCCCGCATGTGAACGAAACGCGCCGCGTTGAAGAGCTTGACCACGAGCCGTCCGCCCTCCTTCAGCACCGCCTCGTCGAACGTCGTGTCGGTGCCCAGACGGGCGCTCGCCGCCCAGTAGCGGACGGCGTCGGCGGAGTAGCGGTCGAGCCAGGACTCCGGCGTGATCACGTTGCCCAGGCTCTTGGACATCTTCTTGCGGTCCGGGTCCCGCACCCAACCCGAGATGAGCGCGTTCCGCCAGGGGATCGACGACTCGTGCAGGCTGGCCTGGGCGATGGTATAGAACGCCCACGTGCGGATGATCTCGTGGGATTGAGCCCTGACGTCGAAGGGAAAGAGGCGCGCGTGCTGGCCGGGATCGTCGGGCCACCCCGACGTGATCTGAGGCGTGAGTGAGCTGGTCATCCAGGTGTCGAACACGTCCGCCTCTCCGGTGAATCCCCGGGGCCGGTCCCGTTGCTCCTCCGAGTGCCCCGGGGGCACGTCGGTCATGGGGTCCACGGGAAGCTGGCCGGCGTCCGGCGTCAGAGGCCTGTCGTGGTCCGTGGCGCCATGGTCGTCCACGGCGTACCACACCGGGATGGGCACCCCGAAGTACCGCTGGCGGCTGATGCACCAGTCGTAGCGGAGGTGGGTCGTCCAGTCCTGAAAGCGGGCTCCCGCGAAGTCCGGGATCCAGCGCACGTTCGCCCCTGCCTCCGACAGCTCCTGGGTCCGGTCCAGGAGGCGCACGAACCACTGGCGCGTGGGCAGGAACTCGAGTGGCTCGTCACCCTTCTCGTAGTACTTCACCGCGTGCTCGACGCGCGTGGGAGCGCCCAGCAGCGCCGCCGGCACCGAGGGGTCCGGCGCGCTGTCCGGCGACCGAAGCATCTCCACGATGGCCCTCCGCGCGGCGGGCACGGTGCGGCCCAGCAGGGCCGCGTGGGCGGCCGACGCGCCTTCCGGATCCAGGCTCGCGGGCGTGGTGGCGAAGTCCACGGGCGTGAAGCGCCCGTCCCGCCCCAACACCTGGCGAAGCGGCAGGCCCTCCTCTCGCCACCACTCCACGTCCGTGGCGTCGCCGAAGGTGCACACCATGACCGCGCCCGTTCCCCTGTCCGGCTCCACGCGCCCGCTGGCGAACACGGGCACGGGCACGAGGAACAAGGGGGTGACGGCCGTTCCTCCCACGAGGTGCCGGTGCCGCTCGTCGTCCGGGTGCACGGCCACGGCCACGCACGCCGGCAGCAGCTCGGGGCGGGTGGTGGCCACGGTTAGGGTCCCGCCGGCCCGCAGGCCGAAGGCGACGTGGTGCAAGGCGCCGGGCGTGAGCCGGTCCTCCACCTCGGCCTGCGCCACGGCGGTGCCGAAGCCCGTGTCCCACATGACCGGGGCCTCGGAGGTGTAGGCCACTCCCGCGTCCAACAACCTCAGGAAGGCGTCCTGGGCCACCCGGCGGCAGCGGTCGTCGATGGTGGAGTACTCCCGCCGCCAGTCCACGGACAGGCCGAGGCGGGTCCACAGATGCTTGAAGGCCTCCTCGTCCTCCGCCGTGACCCGCCGGCACAGCTCGATGAAGGCCCGGCGGGAGATGTCACGGGAGAGCGCCCCACGAGGTGGCTCCAGCTCCTCATCCCCCCGGTACGGCAGGACCGGCGAGCAGCGCACCCCGTAAAGGTTCTGCACACGCCGCTCGGTGGGCAGGCCGTTGTCGTCCCAACCCATGGGGTAGAAGACGTTCATCCCTCGCATGCGCTGGAAGCGCGCCACGAAGTCCGTGTGCGCGTAGCTGAAGGCGTGTCCGATGTGCAGTTGCCCGGAGACCGTCGGGGGCGGCGTGTCGATGGAGAACGTCGCGTCGCGAGGGGCCGAGGGGTCGTAGTGGTAGACGCCCTGGGCCTCCCAGCGCGCGGACCAGCGGGCCTCCGCCGCGGCGGCGTCGTAGCGCTTCGGGAGCGTATCGGTCTTCGTCGTCATGGCTCGTGGGTGGTAAAAGAAAAGGCCTTCTCCTGGATGGAGAAGGCCCGATTGGCGGTGGCCGCCCGGTTCGGCGCGGCCCGGTCAGGTACGTCCGGCAAGTCCTCCGGGCGCGCGCACGCCTCCTCCCGTCCGCTCGGGGCGGACCGGTCGTACGGTGACGACGCGGGACGGGAGGTGGGTGGGGGTCATGACGCTTCGTTCAGGTCGAGGGGGCAGAAGCCTCGTTCACCTTCAGGAT
>DASWKP010000041.1:0-4647 GCA_036396575.1 Longimicrobiales bacterium
TCGGCGTCGCCTCCGCGGCCCGGATCACGGTGCTCGCCGGGGTGGACTTCGCTGACGTGCGGGAGGCTCCGGCGGACACCTCCGTCTGGGTGGCGAATACCTCGGTGGTAGCCGAGATCGGGACTGTCTACGTGGTGAGGACGAGCCAGTCCCCTGGCAGCTTCGGGAACTCGTGCGTCTATTACGCCAAGCTCGAGCCGGTGGAGATGGACCCCGAGGCAGGGACCCTCAGCTTCCTGTTCGACTCGAACCCGGTCTGCAACGACCCCAGGCTGGTTCCGCCGGACTGAGCCTGACCAGGACCCGGCCGCGCCAGGCGGTCGCGATCCCGTCGCCAAAACGAACCTCCGAGTCCCACCGCATGCTCGATATTCGCCAGGTCCGGGAGGACCCCGCGTCAGTGAAGGCCGCCCTGAGGAAGCGCGGCGACGACCCGTCCAATCTGGTGGATGAGCTCCTGTCCCTGGACGGGACCCGCCGGGCTTCCATCACCGAGGTGAACGAGCTCAAGGCACGCCGGAACGAGGTGTCCAGGGAGATCGGCGAGCGCAAGAAGGCAGGCGCGGACGCCGACTCCATGATCGCCGACATGCGTCTGCTGGGCGAGGACATCGCGCGCCTCGACGCCCTCGCGGGAGAGGCGGAGAGAAGGCAGGCGGAGATCCTCCTGTCCCTGCCGAACCTGCCTCTGGACGAAGTGCCCGCGGGAGGCGAGCAGAACAACCTGGTGGTGAAGGAGTGGGGAGAGCGCAGGGCTTTTTCCTTCGCGCCCCGACCGCACTGGGAGCTGGGCGAGGATCTGGCCATCCTGGACCTGTTCCGGGGATCCCGCATCTCGGGTTCCGGCTTTCCCGTGCTCGCGGGCGACGGCGCGCGCCTCCAACGCTGCCTGATCCACCACTTCCTCGAGCGGCATACCACCCGGAACGGATACCGCGAGCTGCGGGTGCCGTACCTGGTCACCTCGGAGACTCTCACGGGTACCGGCCAGCTCCCGAAGTTCTCGGATGAGTCGTATCGGGTGGAGCGCGACGATCTCTGGCTGATTCCCACGGCCGAGGTCCCCGTCACCAACCTCCACGGGGGAGAGATCCTGTCGTCGGACGACCTGCCCATCCGGTATACGGCCTATTCGCCCTGCTTTCGGCGGGAGGCGGGCGCCGCCGGGAAGGACACCCGGGGCCTCCTGCGTGTCCACCAGTTCGACAAGGTGGAACTCGTCCGCTTCGAGGCTCCGGAGCGGAGCAGGGAGGCGTTGGAGGAGATGACGCGCCACGCCGAGGAGCTCCTGGAGGAGCTGGAATTGCCCTACCGGCGGGTCATCCTGGCTGGTGGGGACACCGGCTTCTCGGCCGCCATGACCTACGATGTCGAGATCTGGGCCCCGGGAGTGGAGAAGTGGTTGGAGGTTTCGAGCTGTTCGACCTGCACGGACTACCAGGCCCGGCGGGCTGGCATCCGCTATCGGCCGGCGCCGGGAGAGAAGCCGGAGCTGGTGCACACGCTGAATGGATCGGCCCTGGCGCTTCCGAGGCTGGTGGCCGCCCTGCTGGAGACCTACCAGGAGGAGGACGGGTCCGTGACGGTTCCGGCCGCACTGCGTCCCGCCTTCGGGGCGGAACGGATGACGCCGCCGGGATGACCCGCCTCACGAGGTGCGGGGGGCGGTCGCCGTGACCCGTATCAAGTGGCCGGTGGCCCTGGCCACCTTCTTCCTGATCCTCCTGGGCTGGTACCTTCTCTATACCGGCCAGATCCGCCGGGCCCTCCAGGCGGATGCGGAGACGCGCGCGCGGATCTACACGGAGGTCCAGAGAGGTCTCGCCCAGGATTCGGCCGGAGTGATCCCGGATTGGCTGTGGAACCTCCAGGGCGCGGTGCGGCAGTCCGGAGTCCCGCTGATCCTCACGGTGCGACGGGGTGGCGTCCCCGGGCTCGACAGCGTGACCAACGTTGAGAACCTCCCCTTCGAGGTGGACCTCGACACCGAGGAAGGCCAGAACCGGGTGCTGTCCTACGTTCGGCGCCTCGACCGCACCTACGCTCCCGTCGGCGACTCCGCGCTCTGGCTCGTGCACTTCGGTGAGACCCCGGAGACCCGCAATCTCCGTTGGATCCCCTGGCTTCAGGTCGCGGGCCTCCTCCTGACGGTGATCGCGGGCTTCACGTTGATCAGGGCTCAGCGTCGCGCGGAGAGCGAAAGGGCGTGGACGGCCATGGCCCGCGAGTTGGCGCACCAGCTCGGTACGCCGCTCTCCTCCCTCCAGGGGTGGCTCGAGGTGTTGCGCCTGGATCGCGAGCAGCGGCCGGGGGGGCTTCAGGAAGGGGAAATCGCCGCCGCCATCGAGGAGGATCTGGTCCGGCTGGAGCGCATCAGCCACCGCTTCGAGCTCATCGGCCGGGAGCCCAAGCTGGAGCCCACGGACCTCAATCGCCTGGTGGAGGGGATGGAGCGCTATCTCCGGGCGCGCCTGCCTCAGCTCGGGCCGGGGGTGGAGCTGAAGCTCGACGTGCCTCAGGGCCTCCCAAGAGTCCAGGCCAACGAAGTGCTGTTGGTGTGGGCGCTCGAGAACGTCGTCAAGAACGCCCTGGACGCCCTGGCCGGCACGGGGGGCACCATCACCGTAAGCGCGCGTCAGGGAGAGTCGGGTTGGCTCTCGCTCTACCTCCACGACACCGGCCCCGGCGTCGACTTCGAGGTCCGGGACCGGATCTTCGAGCCCGGCGTCACCACGAAATCCGGGGGATGGGGCGTGGGCCTCGCCCTGTCCCGGCGTATCGTGGAGGGCGTGCACGGCGGGCGCATCGAGCTATTGGACGGACGTGACGGCGGGGCGACGTTTCACGTTCGTCTGCCCACCGATTGACGGCACGCACGCGACCCTCGCTCTTCCGAATGACTCGATCCGCCGACACTTCGCCGCCCCACCTGACGAACCTCAACCCGGAGCAGCGGGAAGCGGTACTGCACGTGGAGGGCCCCCTCCTCGTCCTGGCGGGCGCCGGATCCGGCAAGACCCGGGTCCTGACGACCCGCGTGGTCCACCTCATCGAGGAGCACGGGGTGCCCGCGGATCGTATTCTCGCGGTCACGTTCACGAACAAGGCGGCCGGCGAGATGCGCGAGCGGGTGCGCACCATGCTGGGAGCCGATCCCGCGGGCATCTGGATGGGCACGTTCCATGCACTGGGCGCTCGCATCCTGCGGCGGCACGCTGAGCGTCTGGGGTGGAGCCCCACCTTCACCATCTTCGACGCCGAGCAGAGCCTGCGGCAGATCAAGCGGGTCCAGGAGGAGGTGGATGTGGATCCGAAGCGCTGGAATCCCAAGGCGGTGCGCGCCCACATCAGCGGGGCCAAGAACGCCCTGGTTTCGCCGCAGGCCTTCGTCGAGGAGAACGAAGGTACCTTCGACCTCTTTCTGCGGAGCGTGGCGCGGGTCTATCCGGCCTATCAACAGACTCTCAAGGAGCAGAACGGCTTCGACTTCGACGATCTGCTGGTGAAGCCCGTGGAGCTTTTCGACGCCTGTTCCGATGTGCTGGACCGCTACCGGTCGCGCTTCGCCTTCGTCCTCGTGGACGAGTACCAGGACACCAACCACGCACAGTTCCGCTTCCTCGAGCTCCTGGCCCGGGACCATCGCAACCTCATGGTCGTGGGGGACGACGACCAGAGCATCTACGGGTGGCGGGGCGCGGACATCAAGAACATCCTGGACTTCGAAAGGACGTTCGCCGGCGCGCGGATCATCCGCCTGGAGCGCAACTACCGCTCCACGGACACGATCCTCCAGGCGGCGAACCACGTCATCGCCGAGAACGTCCACCGGAAGGGCAAGACTCTGAGGACGGAGCGCGCCGGGGGTGACCTCCTGACCCTGGTCGAGACCCACGACGAGAACGACGAAGCCCGGTGGATCGTGTCCGAGGTACGGGCCCGTTACGACAACGGTCCCGACCTCCACCAGTACAGGGACTTCGCCGTTCTGTACCGCACCAACGCCCAATCCCGCGCTCTGGAGGACGCCTTCCGTCGTCAGGGAGTGCCCTATCAGATCGTGGGCGGCGTGCGCTTCTACGAGCGGCGGGAGATCCAGGACGTAATCGGGTACCTCAGGCTCATCAGCAATCCCGCGGACGTGGACGCCTTCCACCGGGTTGTGAACTACCCTCGCCGTGGCGTGGGACCCACGAGCCTCGAGCGCCTGAGGGACTTCGCGGCGGGGCAGGGCCTGGGTCTCCTGGAGGCGGCGGGACGGGCCGAGGAGGCCACCGACATCCCGGCGGCGGCCCGGCATTCCCTGGAGCGGTTCGCCGCGTTGGTCCGGACCTATTCGGCGCGGGCGGTAGGGATGCGAGTGGGGCGGCTCCTGGAGGCCCTCGTGGAAGACCTCGACCTCATCGGGCACCTGCGGGACGAGGGCCCCGAAGGCGAGGATCGGGCGGACAACGTGAAGGAGCTGATCGCGGGGGCTCTGGACTTCGATGCCGAAGTGATGGAAGAGTGGGAGGAACAATCGGATAGCTTCACGGAGCTCGACCTCTTTCTCCAGCGCGTCGCGCTGGTCGCGGACATCGATCGGCACGACCCCGAGGCCGACACCGTCACTCTGATGACCCTCCACAACGCCAAGGGGCTGGAGTT
>DASWKP010000042.1:0-1785 GCA_036396575.1 Longimicrobiales bacterium
AATCGGTCCAACAACGCCTCCACATCGTCGCACGACGTGACGGTTCCGGTCGGGTTGTTGGGGTTGCACACGTAGACCAGCGCCGGGCCCGTGATCCGGCGCACCGCCAGCCGCATGGCCTCCAGGTCGTGCTGATGGTCGGCGGTCAACGGGACGTCCACCACCCGCACTCTGGACGGCGCGGCGTAACGCCCGACATCGTCGAACGTGGGCATGGGCGAGACGATGGTGAGCCCGTCCAGCGCGGAAGCCTGGATGACCACCTGGATCAACTCGGTGGAGCCGTTACCCAGGACGATGCCGTCGACCCCCACGCCGTGTTTCAGGGCCAGCGCCTCGCGAAGGGGTCGAGGCAACTCGGTGGGGTACCGGTTGGCCTGATCCATGGCTGCCACGGCGGCCTCCCGCGCCCGAGCCGACGGGCCCAGAGGATTCTCGTTGGCGTTCAGGCGGAGCTCATCCGCCACCATGGGCCTGGCACGGTCCCCGGTCAGCGCGCACAGGCGGTGCGGCAGGAGGGGAAGGACCGCGGGCGCGGCCACGGCGGCCGCTCCGCTCCGGAGGAAGCGACGACGCAGCATGGCGTCCTCCCTGGGGTGGAAGGTCGTACGGGCCCGACGGTGGGTCGGTCAGCTCCCGTCGGGCGGCTCCGTGATGGGCACGTCCCGCGCCGTGCCATAGTAGATCGCGTTGAAGACCAGCGGGAAGGTCCCGTGGGGCTGGCCGCGGAAGGTCACCTCGGGACCGAACAGGAAGAGCTTGCCCTGCCCCAGGTCGGCTTCCAGAAGCGCGGCCCCGCCCTCGAGGTGCTCCTGGCCCCACGCCCAACCACTCCTGAGCGGCGCGTCGCTGTCGAACCACCCGAGAGGTCGGACGCCCGGGACGCCCGGCTCCACGCGGAAGACCGGGCTGCGGTCGAAGAGCACGTCCACCCGGTCGCCCATCCCGTGGGTCACGGGGCTCGCGTCATCGAGCCTGAGCTCCATGACGGACCCGGGGATGTAGTAGTCGTTGGTCCGGAGAGGGCTGCCATCGGGCCCGGTCAGGTGGTTCGCCACCGGCAGGCCGGCATGATACGCCAGGCTCGTGGAGCTCCCCACGGCGACGGCGGCGCCCCCGCTCCGGATGAAGTCCAGGATGCGCGGGACCGTGGTCTCCGCCGTGACCGAGCCCAGACGGTCCTGATACTCGGCGGGCACGACCGGTCCGTCCGCACCGCTTCCGAAGCCCCCTCCACGCCCGCCGGAGCCCTCCCCTGGAAGGCCCGGAATGGCGCCGTCGGGAAAGAGGAGCACGTCGTAGCTGGCGTTCAGGTCGCCCCGGTCCAGCTCCGGGGGAAAGACGACCTCGTAGTCGAACTCGAAGTGCTCCAGGATGTAACGGGTCCAGCCGGAGGGCATGGAGCCCCCGTACCGGTCCCAGAGGCCGATGCGCACGGGATGCAGCTCAAGGGCGCCGCCCGCGGGCCGTGCGGTCACCCCGTGAAGGCCCACGCCCACTTCCCGGGCCATCGCGGCCGCGGCTCCGGCGTCGAGCGACGCCGCCGGGACGAAGAACGCGCCGGCTGGGAAGGACGAGCCGCCCTCGCTGACCGGCTCCTTCATCCAGAAGACCTCTCCACCGCCCTTGAGGACCCGATTCACCACGATGAAGGCATCGTTGATCCGGTGGTCCACCAGGTATCCGGCTGGCGCCGCGGTACCCGTGACCTCCCCGGGCTCCATGTCCAGCATGAAGGCGTCGATCTCCTCGAAGGGCCCGTCGAAGCCGTCGAGGATCCGATCG
>DASWKP010000043.1:0-8687 GCA_036396575.1 Longimicrobiales bacterium
ATGCGCCGGACGCCGACGGATCCTCTCCGGGTTGGTCCGATCCGAGCCGATACGAATCGGTCCTGGCTCGGACCGCTCCGGTCCAGAAGACGTGGGCCGGGCCGGTATACTGTTTTCCAGTGGACCTACCCGCCTCGTCCGGGACGGTCCTGGTCACGGTTGAGAATCTGGACCTTCTCCGCCCGCGCATGAAGGATTGGATCGGGGACGTGGCTACGGGGCAGCCGTTCGTGGCGGTCGTGAGTCATGGGCAGGCGGTGTCTATCTGCTGCAGCGTTCGGACGACATCCGCCGCTGACGAGGCGGGGGTCGAGACCGCGGTCGAGTTCCGTGGACGTGGGCACGCGGTCGACGCCGTGGCGGCCTGGGGACGCGCTGTCCGGGAGCTTGGCCGAACGCCTCTCTACAGCACGTCCTGGGGCAACCTCGCCTCTCAAGCCGTCGCCGCGAAGGTCGGTCTGATCCGCTTCGGCAGCGACCTTCATCTCACGTGACTTGCCGGGAATGGGGCTCAACGTTTACGGCGGAGCGAGGGTCCTTCACATTGGACCGTACGGTTGTGCCTGTGAGTGCGCCCTGGACGCCCACCCTTCCCACCAGGACAGAGATGATGATCAACCGACGTGATTGGCTGCGACTGACCGCCGCCGCCGGCGCCGTGCTCTCCCTGAACCCTCGCGTCCTTCGAGCCTTGCAGAGCCAGGAGCTCATCACCAGGGCCGTGCCCTCGACGGGGGAGCTGCTCCCTCTGGTGGGGCTCGGCAGCTCGGCCACGTTCTCCAGCGTCGCGCGCAGCGAGGACTTCAGCGCGCTGAGAGAGGTGCTGTCGGCCTTCGTGTCCAACGGCGGGAGCGTGTTCGATACGGCGCCCAGTTACGGGGCCTCCGAGGAGGTGGCGGGCCAGATCGCCAGTGACCTGGGCATCAGTGACCGGATCTTCTGGGCCACCAAGCTCAACGTAGCGGGCAGGGGAGGCGGGTCCGCGGACGCCGCCGCGGCCATGGAACAGGTGGAGCGCTCATTCGAGCGGCTCCACGTTCCGGTCATCGACCTGATCCAGGTTCACAACCTGGGGGACCCGCCGACCCAGCTCGGCATCCTGAAGGACCTCAAGGCCGAGGGCCGCATCCGCTACATCGGTATCACGACCACGAGCGATCGGCAGTACGAAGCCCTCGCGGCGATCATGCGGTCGGAGCCGTTGGACTTCATCGGCATCGACTACGCCGTGGACAACCGAAGCGCCGAGGAGACGATCCTCCCGCTCGCTCAGGACCGAGGCATCGGCGTCCTGGTCTACGTGCCGTTCGGGCGCACGCGCCTGTGGAACCGTGTGGAGGGCCGGGACGTTCCCGAATGGGCCACGGACTTCAACGCGCACACCTGGGCGCAGTTCTTCATCAAGTTCGCGGCGGCGCACCCCGCGGTGACCACGGTCACGCCGGCGACCAGCCAGGCCCGCCACATGGTGGACAACATGGGCGGGGCCATGGGGCGGCTGCCGGATGCGCGGGAGATCCAGCGCATGATCGAACTCGTGGAGGCGCTGCCCGCGGCGCGTTAGGGCCTTAGAGCGACCGCCGCACCCGCCGCCGGCTGGGCGCGTCCAGGGCGTCCAGATCCGGGATCTCGTAGCGGTTGCCCGCCGTGTCCCGGAGAACGAGGTGCGTGTCGTTCAACCACGCGGCGTTCTTGCCCGGCTCCCGTAGCGCGAACCAACGGGGCCCCCGGTCGGTCTCGACCTGCCAGTAGCGGGTGCCGAACTGTACGTCGATGCGCCGGACGCGCTGGATGGCGGCCATCAGGTAGCGTTCGCCCAGCGCTTCCTCGACGAGCGCGCGCTCCTCGCCCTGGAGGGCGTCCAGGCCGGTCACCGTGACCACTTCCCGCTGCTTGTCGTCCAGGAAGACCAGCTCCGTGCGGGCCGTGAGCGGGCGCAGGTAGCGGACCGTCACCGCTACGGGCTCTTCCTCGCCGGGCTGGTCGGGCCGTCGCAGGAACAGCCGGCCGTCCTTCCTGGAGACGCCGCCCAACCTCCCCTGGAACGCCTCGTCTATTCCTGCCATACGGTCTGCTCGGCCCGGAGGCGGTTGATGTCGGTCTGTAGCTTGACCAGGTTCGCGAACACGCCGTCCTCGATGGCCAGGAGCTCCTCGTGCGTGCCCTGCTCGACGATCTTGCCGTCGTCGATGACGATGAGGCGGTCGGCGTTGCGCAGAGTGGCGAGGCGGTGGGCGATGGCGATGGTGGTCCGCCCCTTCACGAGGTTGGCGATGGCCTCCTGGATCTGCTTCTCCGTCTCGGAGTCCACCGCGCTCGTGGCCTCGTCCAGGATCAGAACCGGCGGATCGTTGAGGATGGCCCGGGCGATGGCCACTCGCTGCGCCTCGCCTCCCGAGAGGGAGGAGCCGCCGTCGCCCACGCTGGTGTCGTAACCGTCCTCCTTCGAGGAGATGAAGTCGTGCGCCCGGGCGGCTCTGGCCGCCGCCACGACCCTCTCGAAAGGAGCGTCGGGAGCACCGTAGCGGATGTTCTCGAGGATGCTCGCGTTGAAGAGGAAAGGGCTCTGGAGGACCATTCCCACCTGCCGCCGCCATGACGCCAGGTCGACCTCCCTCAGGTCGACTCCATCCACCACGACGGCTCCGGAGTCGGGGTCGTGGAAGCGCGCGATGAGGTTGATGATGGTGCTCTTGCCCGCCCCGGACTTGCCCACGAGGCCGATCATCTGGCCGGGCGCCACTTCCAGGTCGATGCCCCGGATGACCTCCTTCCCTCGCTCGTAGCTGAAGCGCACCCTTTCGAACCGGATGGCCCCCCGGACCTTCGCGACGCTATGCGTGGGCCCGAAGGACGCGCCTTCCTCGGGTTGGTCGATGACCGCGAAGATCCGCTCCGCGGCCGTGAGGGCGTTGGTCGCCCAGTTGAGCACGGCCGAGAACCACTGGAGCGGTCCGTAGAAGAGCGCCATGTAACCGACGAAGGCGAGCAGCGTGCCCAGGCCGATGCCGGTGGTGCCCTCGATGATCGCTCCGCCGCCGGCGTACCATACCAGCACGGTGCCCAGGGCCATCATCACCGACATGGTCCCGAAGAAGCCGTGGAAGGTGCGCTCCAGGCGTACGTGGACGTCGAAGAGCTGTTCGTTGGCCCGGTCGAAGTCCGTGTCGCGCCTCTTCTCCTGGACCAGGCTTTTCACGGCGCGCACGCCGCGGATGGACTCCCCGAGGAGGGTGTGCAGCCGCCCGATGCGGTTGCCGTGCTTGTGGAACATGGGCCGGAGCAGCCGCCAGAAGCCCGATCCGCCCAGGACGAGGATGGGCACCGGCAGGAAGACCAGGAGGGCCAACCTCCAGCTCAGGGACAGGAGGATCGCCGCGATGGAGACGAAGGACAGCAGGTTGACCAGGAAGTAGGGCATTCCATCGATCAGGAAGTGCTGAAGCTCCCCGGCGTCGTTCATCACCCGGCCGATGAGCTCCCCCGACTCGTGACGGCTGTGGTAGTCGAGCTTGAGCCGCTGGGCCCGGGCGTGGAGCTGGGCCCGCATGTCCGCCACGACGCGGGCGCCGAGCCAGGCGTTGGACCAGTTGGTGAGGAGCTGGAAGGTGGAGCCGAGGAGGAACGCCGCCAGCATCAGCGTCACCCACAAGAGCAGCTCCTCGTGGCGGCCCCCCTCCAGCACCCGGTCGGCGATCATCTTGTAGGTGAGCGGCGGGATCATCGACGCCACGACGCCCGCCCCGGCGAACAGCATCAGCAAGACGGTCCGCCTCCGGTAGGGCCGCAGGAGCCCCAGGATCCGGCGGACGACGCTGCCCCGGGACAGGCAGCGGGGGCACGTGGCGCCCCGTTCGGGGAGCGGTGCTCCACACGACGCGCACACCGACCGCTCGATGACCTCGGGGAGCTGCACGTCGCGGCCTTCTCTGAGATCGTCCAGGGCACGGGCCAGCAGGGCGAACTCGGCCACGAGATTGCGGGAGTACGTGGCCAGGACGTGCTCGGCGCCGCCGCACACAGCCACGAGCCGGGAGGCTCCGAACAGCTCGTCGATCCGAACTTCGGTGATGGTGGACAGCGGCAGGTCCAGCGCGGGCCGGGCGCCGTGCAGGGCTACCACGCGCTCCCGGTCGGCGCCCACCCACGCCTCGCCAAAGCGCCCGGCGCCGTCCATGTCGCTGGCGGTGGAGACGACGGCCTCGAAGGGCGCGGCCAGCCCAGCGGCCAGGGAGGCAGGGATCGGAGCGAGCATGACGCCCAAGATGCGCGTGGAGGCCCGGCCTCGCCACGATCCGGCCGACGATCCTGAGCCGGGACGGGGCGAGCGGGTGGCGGGTCAGACCTCCCCGGGGGTCACTCCATTCGCAGTGCCCGCATCGGCTCCACGGAGGCCGCCCGACGGGCGGGGATCCAGACCGCCAACGCCGCCACGGCCACCAGAACTGCCGGGACGCCCACGAACGCCACGGGGTCCAGGGCGCTCACGTTGTAGAGGAGGCCCTCCACCAGACGGGCGGCGCCCGCCGCGCCGGCCAGGCCCAGAACGGTGCCGACCAGGGCCAGGGTCATTCCCTCCCGCAGGACCAGGCGCACGACCCGCCGCGGGTCCGCGCCCAGGGCCACCCGGATGCCCAGTTCCCGGGTCCTCCTGGAGACGGAGTACGCCATCACCCCGTAGATGCCTACCGCGGCCAGCACCAGGCCCAGGACGCCGAACAGGCCGAGGACGGTGCCCCCCAGGAGGGCGGGGAGGAGGACGACGCCCATGTGGTCCGCCACGGTGCGCACGTCGAAGATGGGCATATCCGCATCCATGTCCCGCACCACGGCGCGGATGCCGCCGAGCGCCCGCTGGGGGTCGGCCGCCCGGGCCACGAGGCTCATGCCCGACACGAAGAGCTCCCGGTGGGGGAAGTACATGAACGCGGTCGGCTCCTCGCCCAGGCTCACGTACTTGCCCGTCTCCGCCACGCCGACGACGGTGCGCTCCTGCCGGGCGGTGATGACGACCTTGCCCAGGGCCGACTCTCCGGGCCAGAAGCGCTCCGCGAAGCGACGGTTGACGATGATGACGGGCGTGCCCTCGGCGTCGTCCTGCCGGTTGAAGGTGCGGCCTTCCACGAGGTCGATCCCCATGGCCTCCAGGTAGCCCTCGGAGATCATGGCGTACTTGAGGCTGTTCGGCTCGTCGGGGGCGAACTCGTAGCCCGGGATCTCCACGCCCCGATCCGAGCTGGACAGACCCAGCGGCATGATGTTGGTCATGCCCACGGCGCCCACCTCCGGAAGGGCCAGCGTGCGCTCCATGAGACGGTCCAGGAACTCCCGACTCGCGGCCTCGTCATAGCCCTGGAGGCCTGGGTCCACGGAGGCGGTGACCAGGCCGGCGGGCTCGTCGAAGCCAGGGTCGATCTGCGTGGCGCCCTGGAGCGAGCGCAGGAACAGCCCCGAGCTGATCAGCAGCAGCAGGGAAAGAGCCATCTGCAGTACCACCAGCGCGCCGCTCATTCGGGAGGGGCCGCCCCGGCGGCTGGACTCGCCTTTTACGGCCGCCACGGTGTCCGGTCGGGCGGCCTGGAGCGCAGGCACAAGGCCGAAGAGGAGACCCGCGCCCAGGGAGATGCCGAGCGTGAAGAGGAGCACGGGGATGTCCATCTCCAGGGAGAACTCCCACGGGCCGTCCACGGGAGGCCGGACGCGCCGAAGGAAGCCCAGGGCCACCCTGGCGAGCCCCAGCCCCGCCAGCCCGGCCAGGACGCTGAAGACCAAGCTCTCCGTCAGAAGCTGCTGGACGATGCGCCCCGTCCCGGAGCCCAGACTCAGGCGAATGCCCATCTCCTGGCGCCGGTCCCGGGCCCGGGCCAGGAACAGGTTGGCCACGTTGACGCACGCGATGAGAAGCAGAAGAGCGACCACCGCCATCATCACGGTGCTCATGCCCACCTGGGCGCTCCGGAACATGGGGTGGATGCCCGCCTCGGACTGAAGGACCAGAGTCGTGCCGAGCTGCTCCTCGTAGTGGTTGGGGTACTCCTCGGCGAGGCCGCTCACGGTGGCGTCCACCACACGCTGGGCGTGCTCCACGGTGGCCCCTTCCCGGAGGCGCCCCACCACGCTCAGGGAGTTTTCGCCTCGTGCATCGAGCCTCGAGAAGCCCGGGACCAACTCATTCTGCATCATGAGCGGCGCGTAGAGGGGGATGGAGGCGAAGTTCACGGGCCCCTTGAAGTCCGCCGCCGCCACGCCCACGATCTCGAAGGTGTGGCCGTTCAGCGTCACGGTTCGCCCCACCACCCCGGGGTCCCCTCCGAAGCGGGACTGCCAGAAGCCGTGGCCCAGGATCGCCACGGGGTGGCTTCCGGGTCCCGTGTCCTCCTCCGGCATGAAGGCCCGGCCCAGGGCCGGCGTGGTGCCGTACGTCTGGAAGAAGTTCGCGCTCACCATGAGGCCCATGAGGCGCTCGCTGCGGTCGTCCGCCGAGAGGGAGAACGTGGTGAACCTGTGGGCCGCCAGGCTCTCGAAGGCGTCCCCCGTGCGGTCCCGGAGATCCCGGTAGTGGGGGTAGGAGTTGGAGCCGTACTCGATGCCCGCCCAGGTACGGTAGATCTGTACCAGCCGGTCGGGCTCCTGGGTGCCGTCCAGGGGCCGGAGCAGGATGCCCGAAACGGCCGAGAACGTGGCCGCGTTGAGCCCGATGCCCAGGGCGAGGGTCACGATGGCCGTCACCGTGAAGAGCGGGCTCTTCACCAGCATGCGGACGGTGTGCTTGAGGTCCCGGATCACGTTGCCCATCAGTACGGCTCCCCATTCGCTGTGGTCGTCTCGTTCGGCTCGCGCGAGCCCGTCCCGTCTCTTCACTCCCGGCCCCCGCCAACGCACGCGCCAGGCCGAGGGCACGCTGTGAACCACCGCTCGCACCCAGAAGCCCGGCGCCGCGCCGAAGCCGCCGCTGTCGCGGGCGTGCTTGCCCCGCTCGGCGAAGTCCCGGAGCATCTCCTGGCCGTACCTCTCCCGGAACCATCGGGGATAGAGGTGGATGGTCAGCCGGAAGGCCGCGGAGGCGAAGCGTCCGATCATGTGCCCAGGGCCGGAAGCGATCGGGCCAGGCTCAGGTCAGCGGCCAGCCGAGCGACCTCGGCCTTCAGAACCTCGAGGCCCATCGCCGTCAGCGTGTAATAGCGCTGTCCCCGCCCGTCGCTGGGGCCGGCGTCCCCGGCGTCCCCGATGAGTCCGCGTTCCGCGAGCCTGTGGACGTTCTCGTAGAGCGTCCCCGGGCTCATTCGGATCGTTCCCCGGGACGTCTCCTCCACCCGCAGCCCGAGCTGGTAGCCGTTCATGGGCTCCGCCGCGAGCGCCATGAGGATGTGGAGCACCTTCGGGGTGAGAGGCAGCGTGGCGTCGATGTCGCGTCGGTCCATGGGTCTCGTCAACTGGGATCGCCGGTCCGGGCCCGCCGCGATCCGCGGCCGGCTCCTGGACCTACGGGGCGCGTGGTCCTACGGTTTCCAATCTAACGGAAACCGGAATATCGAGGAAAGGGCCGACGGACCTGCGCCCGACCCTCATCACCCTCCCATCAACAGGCGGATGGCGAACACGACGATGACCGCCGTGACCACGCCCCGCACCCATCGCTGTCCTTTGAGCACCTGGAGGTGGACTCCCAGCAGCCCCCCCAGGAGATTGCCCAGCGCGAGGGCGATCCCGATGGACCAGTCCACCTTGTCGCTCCAGATGAAGATCGCCAGGACGATGGGGGAGAACAGCGCGACCATGGAGACCTTGACGGCGTTCCCGCGCACCAGGTCCAGACCCGCGGCGGCCACGAGGGCCAGGACGAAGAAGCCGACGCCGGCCTGGATAAAGCCGCCCCAGAGGCCGCCGACGAAGAAGCCCAGCCACACGAGCCGGCGCCGCGCCCCCTTCGGAGGCGCGACGCCTCCCTCGTTGGACACCGACCCGACGCCCTGGCCGGGCCGCCACAGCGTCCAGGCCGCCACCACCACCATGATCACGGCCAGTATCCTCTGGAAGGCCAGGTCGCCGATACGCACCGCGGCGACGGAGCCCACCAGCGCACCCAGGACGGCCGGTCCAACGAACGGTCTCAGCCACCGCCACTCCACCAGCCCCCGCCGGTGGAAGCTCCACGACGCGCCCACGTTCTGGACCAGGATTGCGATGCGGTTGGTGCCGTTGGCCACGGTGGGGGGCAGGCCCATGAAGATCAGCACGGGCAGGGCGAGCATGGAGCCGCCCCCGGCGATGACGTTGAGGGTGCCCGCCACGACGCCCACCAGGAACAGGGCGACGGCCTGGACGGCGGCATCTAGGAAGGGATGGCTCACGGATGGCTCACGAGGGGCGCTCCCGCGAGGAACGTGCGCGAGTGAACGTACGCGAGGAACGGAAGAGTGGGCGCTCCAAGATGGCCGGACGCCTGACCCGACGCCACGGGCGGCGCCGGTCGCTTCGAGGCCTGGCCCGGACCGGCCGCCTCTTCACCGTGGCGGACGCAGGCCCCAAATTGGGATCATGACAACCACCACTCTTCGCGGTTCCCGATGGGTGGTTCTCGCCGCCCTCACCGCGGCCGCCGCGTGCGGCCCGGCCACCGACGGCGAGGGGGCCTCTCCCGCCGGCGGTCAGGCGGCGCAGGCCACCCCGCAGGCCACCCTGCCCCT
>DASWKP010000044.1:0-13907 GCA_036396575.1 Longimicrobiales bacterium
GCTGCCGGAGACGTCTCTCGCTGTTCCAGGACATCGCCAGGGGCGTACGCTTCTCCTATTACGCCTGCCCCGCGGGCGACGGCCGACTCACGCCGTTCTCGGAGTTCCTCAAGGAGAAGAACTTCGTCCGCACGCTGAACCCGGCTGAGCTGGCCCAGGTGAGGGCCGACGTCAAGCAAGTCCAGTGTTCGAGCTGCGGCGCCCCGGTCGACCTGGAGAGGGGCCTCGCGTGCGGGCACTGCGGCGCTCCGGTCTCGATCCTGGACGCCGACGCGGTGGAAAAGGCGCTCAGGAGCCTCCATGAGGCCGCCAAGGCGCGCCCGGTCCTCGACCCCGCCGAGGTCGAGAGGCGCGCCCGGGCCGTGGCCGCCATGGAACAGCTTCGGGCCGGGCCCGAGGCCCGCTGGAACCGGGTGTCCCGCTCCCTTCGTGTGGGTTCGGGCGGCGCCGAGGTGGACCTGGTGTCCGCCTGCTTCGGCGTCATCGGGAGCGTCATCGACACGCTTACGTGAGGTCCGCCGAGGCGACTGAGCGAGACCCGGCGGCGCTTTCGCCGGTTGGAACTCAGCCTTCGCCCAGGTACCCCTGTTCCGTCAGGAGCTTCCGGAGCTGAGGCTCCCGCTCGGGAAGGGAAGTGCGGCTGATCTCCCGAGCGAGCCGGATGCGATCCGGCTCGGAGACCTTGTCCAGGATGGCGATCGGCGCGCCATACCTCAGGAGAATCCGCTTCGCGTCAACGGCGACTGAATCGTCCACTCAACCCCTCTCGGTGATGCGCGGAGCAAGGATGAAAGCAACAAAAGATATAGGTGGGGCGCTCAGTTGAGAAGCTCGGGGGCCTCGTCGTCCTCGGGCGGCAGGAGGGGCGCCTGGAGGCCGAAACGGGGGATGGCCACGCGGAACCGGGAGCCATCGGGGCGCTCGAAGGTGTAGTATCCCTCCATGTACCCAGCGGGGGAGCGCAGCACGCAGAAGCTCTGGTACGTGTGGCAGTCCCCGGGGATGAGAGTCGGCTGGACGCCGATCACGCCCTCTCCGTCCACCTCGCAATCCTCCCCGACTCCGTCGTGGATGTCCCAGTGGCGGAAGAGGAGTCGGGCCACGTCCACCCCCTCGTTCTTCAGCCAGATCCGGTAGGCGAAGAAGAACACGCCCTCGTCCGGATCGGAGCGAGCCAGGATGAACTTGGGCTGGACAGTGACCCTGATACCAAGCGTCTCGCTCTCGTAGCTCATGGTTCTCCTCCGAGCCCGCTTCTCCATCGACTTTCCCCGGAGTGGGGACTCCCGTCACATTGTACCCGGTCGCCCCAGGCACGATTCCGGGGACTCCGGCATGACCGTCATGGAGGCAGGCATGGCAGCCACCATCTTCCGAAAGATCATCGATGGAGAGATTCCGTGCCACCGGGTCTACGAGGACGACCACGTTCTGGCCTTCCTGGACATCGGCCCCCTGTCCCGCGGTCACACCCTGGTCATCCCCAAGGAGCCGGCGAAGACCCTGGACGCCCTGTCCGACGAGTCCGCGGCGGCCCTCGGACGGGTCCTGCCCCGCATCTGCAGGGCGGTCCGGAAGGCCACGGGAGTCGAGGCCTACAACGTCCTCCAGAACAACGGCTCAGCCGCTCATCAAGTGGTGATGCACGTACACTTCCACATCATCCCCAAGGAGCCCGGCGGTGCCGGGCTGGGCATCGGATGGGGGGCGGGCCGCATCGAGGCGGCGGAGGCGGCGGGCCTGGCCTCGCGAATACGCGAGGCCATGGAGGACGGGAGCTAGTGCCCCTTTCGAGACGACGCCTGTCCCGGTCCGTGGAGGACTACCTCAAGGCCATCTTCACGCTGTGCGAGAGGGCGGACGCCGCCACGACCAGCGCCCTCGCCCAGCTCCTCGAGGTCCAGCCGGCGTCGGTGACCGGAATGGTCAAGCGGCTGGCGGAGTCTGGGCTGTTGGAGCACGTGCCGTACCACGGCGTGCGCCTGACGAGTCGGGGCACCCGGGAGGCCCTCTTGGTGATCCGCCGCCACCGCATCATCGAGACGTACCTGGTGGAGCGCCTGGACTACTCCTGGGACGACGTCCATGGCGAGGCGGAGCGCCTGGAGCACGCGGCCTCGGAGGGCCTGATCGAGCGCATGGCGGCGGCACTGGAGCACCCGAGCCACGACCCCCACGGTGCGCCGATCCCCACTCGCGCCGGAAAGATCGAGGTCAGCGAGCTGGCCACCCTGGCGGACGTGGCCCCCGGAGCGGACCTCTTCATCCGGGCGGTGGCCGACGAGGACGCAGAGGGCCTGCGCAGCCTGGAAGCCCGGGGGATGACTCTGGGCGTGAGCCTCCACGTGGAGGGGCGCGCCGTGGACGGGGTCGTGTCGGTCCGGGTGGGCGGTCCCGGGGGCGCGCGCCAGGAGGTCGGTCACAAGTTGGCCCGCCACATCTACGTTGCCGAGGCGGACTGATGGACCGTCCGCTGTTGATCGGCGTCGCCGGCGGTAGTGGCGCGGGCAAGACGACCGTGGTCCAGGAGCTCGTCCGGGGCATCCAGCCCGAGCGCGTTAGTATCCTGCATCACGACGCCTACTATCGGGACTCCGAGGCGCTTACCGCGGAAGAGAGGGTCCGGATCAACTTCGACCACCCGGACTCCCTGGAGACCTCGCTCCTCATCCGCCATCTGCGGGAGCTGCTGTCCGGGCAAACGGTCAGGGTCCCGACGTACGACTTCAAGACCCACCGCCGCCTCGCGGACACGCGCGAGGTGGTTCCCACCCGCATCCTGATCCTGGACGGCCTCCTCATCCTGACCGATGCCGAGCTCCGCTCGCTCATGGACATCAAGGTCTACGTGGATACCGACGCGGACGTGCGCTTCATCCGGCGGCTCCAGCGGGACATGGAGGAGAGGGGCCGGTCGGTGGAGGCCGTGGTTCGCCAATACCAGAGCACGGTGCGCCCCATGCACATGGAGTTCGTCGAGCCCAGCAAGCTCTACGCCGACGTCATCGTCCCGCAGGGGGGGCACAACCGGGTCGCCATGGAGATGCTCGTGGCCCGGCTGCGCACGGCGTGAGCCGCGACGCCGAGGCGATGGATCTTCCGGGCTCCCGGCTGGCGCGCACTTTTTCCGTTGGCGACGTTGGCGGCGGGAGCCTATCTTCCAGCTTCGACCTTCGCCGCCCCCCGAAGCCAGCCTGATGAACATAGTCGAAGTCCTGCGGCGCGTGCCGCTCTTCAAGGCCCTCGATGCCTCGGCCATTCAGCGCATGGCCGACATGACGCACGTCGAAGGCTATGAGCCCGAGGACGACATCGTCGAGATCGGCGATCCAGGACGCTCCCTCTTCGTCGTTCTGGAAGGGGACGTGCAGGTTCTGTACCCGGCCCGCAGCGCGGACTTCGAACTGGCCCGGCTCGGGCCCGGCGACTTCTTCGGCGAGATGGCGGTCCTGAACGACAAGCCCCGGAGCGCCACGGTCCGCGCCGTGGGGCACGTGCGGGTCGCGGCCCTGGACAAGAGCGACTTCCGGCAGATGATCATGGACACGCCTGCCGTCGCGGTCCAACTGCTCGAGGACCTGTCGATCCGCCTCCGTAACACGGACGAGCAGATCAGCGGCCTCTCGGATAAGGCTATGCGGGACGCGTTGACGGGGCTGCTGAACCGCCGCGCCTTCCACGACCGCATCGTGGAGGAGTGCGACCGGGCTCGCCGCTACGGGGACGAGTTTTCCCTGATCCTGGCGGATCTGGACAAGTTCAAGAGCATCAACGACGGCTTCGGGCACGACGTGGGAGATGGGGTGCTGGCGTGGGTCGGGAGGATTCTCCTCGAGCACACCCGGGCCGCCGACGCGCCGTTCCGGGTCGGCGGCGAGGAGTTCGCCATACTGTGCCCCTCGACGCCGGCCGACCTGGCGGAGCATGTGTCGCGGCGCCTGGTCGAGACGATCAGCGAGGCCCGTCCCCCGTTGGACTTCGATCTCCATGTGACCATGTCCGCCGGCTTCGCCACGTGCCCCACGCATGGGCGCCGTTCGGAGCAGCTCTACCAGGTGGCTGACCGGGCGCTTCTCCGGGCCAAATCCGCGGGGCGGAACCAGGTGCTCCGGCCCGAGGAGGGGCCCCTGCCGGACGTCTCCGTGCAGGGGATTTTCCCGCCAGGATAGCGGGAGCGGGCTCCGCGCTCTACGGAGCGGAAGCTCCCAGCAGCGCCAGCGCGTTCCCTCCCATGATCGCCCTCGCCTGTTCCGCGTCCAGCTCCAGGGCTTCCACCGAGGACCGCATCCGGCCGAGGCTTCCGATCATGTGCGGGTAGTCGCTTCCCGCCAGGATCTGTCCGGGTCCCACGAAGTCCAGGGCGAGGCGCAGGGCGCGGGGGTCGAAGTTCACCGTGTCGTACCAGAACGTCTTCAGCACCTCGCTTGGCAGGCGGTCGAGCTTCTCCCGGCATCGGTCGTAAGCGTCGTACCCTCGGTCCAGCCGCTCCACGAGGTAGGGGATTGCGCCGCCCAGGTGCCCCAGGACCCAACGGATGCGCGGGAAGCGGTCCGGGATGCCCTCGAAGACGAGGTGGGCCGCCGCCAGCGTGGTGTCGAAGAGAAAGCCCACGAGGGGCATGAGCATGTACCGCTCCATGGCCTCGACGCCCAAGGGATGCGTGGGGTGGATGTAGAGGACCACCCCGTGGGCGTCGGCCTTCTCATAGAGGGGCAGGAAACGGTCGTCGGCCAGGGGTACGCCAGCAGCGTTGCCGAAAAGCATGAAGCCGGGAAGCCCCAGTTCCGTGACGCCCCGTTCGAGCTCGTCCACCGCCGCCTCCGGAGCGTTCAGCGGCAGGTGTCCCAGAGCCAGAAAGCGGTCCGGGTGCTCGCGCACGGCCGCCGCGAAGCCGTCGTTGACGACGGAGGCCAGCTCGGCCGCCTTCCTGGGCTCCTCCAGGCTCGTACCGGGCGTGGTGAAGCTCAGCACCTGCATGTCCACCCCGGCAGCGTCCAGGTCCCGCATGCGGTGCCCAAGATCCCGATGGCCCGGCACCAGCACGTTGTAGTCTCCGGGTGAGTGGAGGACCGGATTGCCGGCGTCGTCCTCGGTGATTCCGAGCGCCCACGTGCCCGTGCGGATGGCGTCCACGAAGGACGGAGGGGAGAAGTGGTTGTGGAAGTCCACGACGGTCATCAGGGGGTTTCCTCCGTTGGGTTCGTACGGCGACACCAGATGAGGTAGACGGGCAGGCCGACCGCCACCATGGAGAGCCCCACCAGGCTCTCGATGGGCTCAGCCACGACCTGGTTGACGACGACGGCGAACGCCGCCAAAGCGAAGATCAGAGGCAGGACGGGCCCACCCCACACCCGGTAGACGGGCGCGTATCCCGGTCGTCGCCTCAGCACGAGAACGGCAATACCCAGGAGGCCGAAGAAGATCCACTCCGTGTAGACGACCCGGGTGAAGAGCGCTCGGTACGTCCCGGTCAGCACGAGGACCGAGGCCCACAGGCCCTGGAGCGCGATCGCGCGGTGGGGCGTCCGGTAGGTGGCGTGCACCTCACCCAGCCAGCGGAAGACGAGGCCGTCCTCCGCCATGGCCCAGTAGACCCGGGGGCCCGCCAGCACGATGCCGCTCAGGGCTCCGAAGGTGGAGAAGGCCACCAGCCCGCTCATGGCTGCCCCGCCGCCGAAGCCCAGGACCGCGTCGGCAGCGTCCGCCGCAACCCGCTCGGAGCCCATCACCGTCTCCAGGGGCAGGACGTGGAAGTAGACGGCGTTCAGGCCCACGTAACACGCGGTGACGATCCACACGCCCAGGGTCAGGGCCCGGGGGATGGTACGTTCCGCGTCCACGGTCTCGTCGGCATTGTACGTCACCATGTGCCACCCACCGAACGCGAAAAGCCCCGCCACCAGAGCCAGGAGGAAGTCCTTGGCCGACGCGCCGCCGACAGCCGGGCTCGGAGCGGCCGCGGCGGCGGCGGCGGCGTCTCCACCCAGCGCGAAGCCCAGCACCAGGATAACGGCCACGGCCAGGATCTTGCCCGCCGTGAAGATCGCCTGGAGATCGCTGCCCCGGCGCACCCCGAGGTAGTTGACCGCGGACAGCACGGCGATGGCGGCGACCGCGGCGACGCGCAGGCCCACGTCCCCCAGGGGCAGGAAGTAGCCCAGGTAACGGGCGAAGATCACGGCGATGGCGGCGATGATCCCGGAGTGCATGGTCCAGAACATCGCCCAGCCCCACAGGAAGCCGACCGCGGGTGAGAACGCCTCTCTCAGAAAGACGTAGACTCCGCCGGTGCGGGGAAGCGCCGACGCGAGCTCCGCGCATACCAGCGCTCCCAGATAGGTGAGGAGGCCGGCGCAGATCCACACCAGAGCAGTCCCGCCCAGGCTCGGGACCCGGCCGGTGATCTCCGACGGCTGCACGAAGATGGAGGCACCGATGATGGTGCCCACCACCAGCGCCGTGGCGTGGTGCAGCCGGATGGCCTTCACGAGGGTTCTGGTCATGGGCTCCCATCTTGCCCCCCGGGGGCACCGGTACGTCAAGGGCACGGGCTGGGACCGGACGCGCGGCGGGGTGGTCGGCTGTACGGAACCGAGCGGAATGGGTATGCTTCGGTGCCCTCCCAAGACGAGGTTCAGATTCCTCAAGAGCGGGAGATCGCCATGTATGGCCGTCGTTTTTGGCCGGCCCTCCTCGCCGGAGTCGCTGCATGCACCGCACAGCCCGCCGACGAGCCTGAGCCGGAGGGCCCGACCAGCGCCGATTCGGTGGCGATGGCCGTCGAACAGTTCGACGCCGCGGGGTTCGACACCATCCAATGGACCACGGTAGAAGACGCCACCGTGAGAGGCAGCGTCGTGTTCAATTACTCGTGCGTACGTTGCCACGGAGAGCAGGGATACGGAGACGCGGGGTTCGTCACCCAGGGTGATACGCTGAGGCCTCCGTCCTTCCACGATGCCGAGTGGGCCCTCGCGGGGGACTTCTTCGGCCTGCGCCAACGCATCTACACGGGCACGGAGAACGGTATGCCCCACTGGGGACTGGCCGGGCTCAAGTACCGGGACATCGACGCCGTCGCGCGGTTCATCCTCGTAGACCTGGTGAACGGAGCGGGCTGACCGGACGAGCGCCGCCGGGGGCCGCGGAGTCCTCCAACCTCCCGCGCCCACCGAGCCTCAGGAGCCCCGCGGAAACCCCGTCCGCGGGGCTTCGGCTCTGGGAGACTTCGCGCGCAGCTTGTGCTGCAGGACATTCGCCGAGCTCGACAGGGCTCGCCGGACGGTTGTGTTAGTGTCAATGTGATATTACTGTCACAGCGACGCCAATACCACCACCCCCGGAGACTCCGATGTCCGATGCCCCCTCGCCCGACGGCTCGCTTCCCCTGCACCCTCTCGAGTTCAGGATCCTCCTGGTCCTGCTCAGGGGGGCGGGACACGGCTACCGCATCGTCAAGGAGATCGAGGCCAGCGAGGCCGGCCGACTGTACCCGGCCAACCTCTACCGTCGCATCCGGAACCTCCTCGGGAAGGGGCTGATCGAGGAGACGGGGCCTCCCGAGGACGAGGTCGAACCCGATCCCAGGAGGACATACTTCCGGGTGACCGGCCTTGGGCGGGACGTGGCCCGGGCGGAGGCGCGCCGCCTGGAGGAACTCGTCCTGGAGGCCAGGGATCGCGACCTGCTGGAGCCGGCGTGAGGGCGTACCGGCTGCTCCTGTGGCTCCTGCCCCGAGACCTGCGACGGGCCCACGGGGAGGGCATGGCCGACCTCCTGGCGCGACGCCTGGGCGACGCGAGGGACCCCATGGAGCGCGCGTGGCTCTGGGTGGGAGCGGTGGCGGACGTGGTGGCTGTTAGCCTGTCGGAGCGCCTCGGGGGGGATGGCTCCGCCTCCGGTAGGACGACCCGTGGCCAGGCCGGTGGCCTCGGCGGCGACTCCCCCTTGCGGAGGGCTGCCTTCACGGCGCGGTACGCCGCGCGTACGCTCCGCCGGGCGCCGGCGTCGACGGCGGCCGTTCTCGTGATCCTGTCCCTGGGCGTGGCGGCGCCCACCGCCGTGTTCAGCGTGGTCCAGAGCGTGCTGCTCAGACCGCTCCCCCATCCCGAGGGCGAGCGCCTCGTGGTGCTCAACAGCCCGTTCCTGGACGCCGAAGCGTGGCCCGCGTGGTCGACCTCGCCCGCCGCCCTGGGACTCGATCGGGTGAGCGCTTTCACGATCTGGGGAGGCACCGCCCGGGCCAACGGGCAGGCCGATGCCGTACGGGCCATGCCCATGAGCGAGGGTTTCCTTCCCCTCCTGGGATGGAACGCGGTGCTGGGCCGAAATCCGGGGCCCGCCGACTTCCGCCCGGACGCGCCGCCCGTGGCGGTGGTGTCCACCCGGTACTGGAACCGTACCTTCGGGGAGGGTGGGGCCCCCGGCGGGCAGGTCGTTGAGATCGACGGCGTCTCGTTCGAGATCGTGGGCGTCCTCCCCCCGGGCGTGACGACGTTTGCGCACTACAGGAACGTCGACGTCTGGGTACCGCTCACCGCCGCCCCCGTCCCGGGTGCGGGGATCCTGGGGCGACTCCAGGCGGGACTCACGAGCGAGGAGGCCCGGGGCCGCGCCGAGGCCTTCGTCGTGGCTACGGCCGACGCCGCCGAGGTGGGCCGGCTCCGCGAGCAGGGCCGCTCTCTGGTGAACTTGCGTACCCTGCGCACGCTCCTGACCGGCGATCTGCGGGGCGCCCTGTGGGCCTTTCTGGGAGCGTCCCTCCTGGTCCTCGTCATCGCCTCGGCTAACGCGGCCAACCTGCTCCTGGCCCGGGGTCTCGCGCGGAAACGGGAGCTGGCCGTGCGGCGGGCCATCGGGGCGTCCAGGCGCCGCCTGGTGGCGCAGCTCCTCACCGAGGCCGGGCTCCTGGCGGCGGTCTCCACCCTGCTGGCCCTCGCGCTGGCGCCGGCGGCCACCCGGGCCCTTCTGGCCCTGGCGCCCATGTACATCCCGGGGGCCATCGAGGTGCGCCTCGACCCTTTGGTCCTGACCTTCTCCGTGGCGCTGGCGGTGACGGTCACCCTGTGCGCGGGTCTGGCGCCGGCGCTGCTCTCCACGGGCATGAGCCGGGGCTTACGGGCCTCCCGGGGTGGGGCGGACCGGGGAGCCCACACCCTGGAATCGGGCCTCGTGGTTGCGGAGCTGGCGGCGGCCCTGGTGATGGTAGCCGTCACCGGGCTGCTTCTCCGGGCCTTCCTGGTTCTGAGCCCCAGCGACCCCGGCTTCGCTGTCGAGGACCGACTGGCCGTGGAGATCGATTTGCCGGCCCATCTCTACCAGTCACCGGAGCGCGTCGCCACCTTCGCGGCGGCCGTGACGGAGCGTCTGGGAAACCTCCCGGGCGTGGAGCGCGCGGAGCTGGTGACGTACGTGCCCCTGCGGGGCCTGAGCGACTACGTACCGGTGGACCCGGGCCGCCCTCTGGCCGAGGGGGAGCGGGAGCCCATGGTCCACCTCCGCTCCGGGAGCCCCGGGTACACCGCGCTCATGGAGATGCCCCTGGTGGCGGGGCGCCGCCCCGCCGGCCCCGGGGAGTCTCTGGTGAACGAATCCGCCGCTCGGCGCCTGTGGCCCGCCGGAGCCGCTCTGGGCTCGACGTTCACCGTGCCATCCAGGCCACCCGCGACCGGCGGCACCCTCCATCGGGTCGTCGGCGTGGTGGCCGACGCCCGCATCTTCGGCGGCATGGTGGAGTCCCGGCCGGAGGCCTTCATCCTCTTCGGGGACCGCCCGGTCCCGCGCTTCAACGTGGTGCTGCTCACCCACTCCCCTCCTCCGGGGCTGGAGGCCCTGCGCGATGGCGTGGAGGACGTGGACCCCGCCGTGCCCGTGACCGGCGCCACCTCCCTGGCCGACATCGCGTGGGACTCGATGGTCGTGCCGCGCTTCCAGCTCACGCTGGTGGCCGCGCTGGGGGTCGTGGCCCTGCTGCTGGCGGGGCTGGGAGCCTTCGCCGTCCTGACCCACCTGGTGGCGCGGCGACGCCGGGAGATGTGCGTGCGTCTGGCCCTGGGGGCTCCCCCCGCGAGGGTCGCCGCCGGGGTGCTGGCGCACACGGGTCGGGTCGCGGCCCTGGGCATCGGGGCGGGCATGGCACTGGCGTGGTCCCTCGCCGGGGTCATCGAGACCACTCTGTTCCTGCCGACGGTGGACGCGCGGGATCCGGGCACCCTCGCCGGGGCGGCGGCGGTTCTGGCCGTGGCCGCGGCGGCGGCGGCGGCGGTGCCCGCGCTCAGGGCGGCGTCTCTGGATCCGATCTCCGGGCTCGCCGAGGAGTGACCCCGCTATCCGCGTGCGGCGGGGCGAAGGTGGCGGGGCACGACCGTGCCCTTCCTCAGCCTCTGTATGCTTCCAACAACCCGAGCACGTAATCCACGTCTGCCTCGGTGTGGTCCGCGTTGACCTGGGTCCGGATCTCTTCGTCGCCCCGAGGGACCACCGGGTAGGCCAGACCCGTGACCAGGACGCCGTTGTCGTACAGGTAACGCACCATGTCCCGCGTCTTGCCGGTGTCGCGGATCATGAGGGGCACCACGGGGTGGGCGCCGGGGATGGTCTCGATGCCGATGCGCGCGAGGCCCGCTTCGAAGCGGCGGGTCAGGCTTCGCAGACGGACCAGAAGTTCCCGCCCCTGCGCGGAGTCCAACAGCTCCAGGCTCTTGAGGGCCGCCTTCGCCTCCCCGGGGGTGATGGGGTTCGAGTAGATGTACATGGGCGAGCTTTCCCGGAGGAACCGGATCACCGCCTCTTCGGAGGTGACGTAGCCACCGTTCACGCCGAATGCCTTCCCGAGCGTGCCCACGAGCACGTCCACGGGTTGGGATCCGGTGTACTCCTCGACGCCGCGGCCCGTGTCGCCGAACGCGCCGACCCCGTGGGAGTCGTCGGCCACCACGACCACGTTCTCCTCGTAGTCCCCGTCGTGGCCGTGGGCGATGGCCATGATCTGGTCCAGAGGGGCGTGGTCCCCCCGCATCGAGAAGATCCCGTCGGTGACCACGAGGGCCCGCTTCGCCTTGCCGGCGTGCTCTTCCAGGGCCGCCTTCAGGGCCGCCATGTCCAGGTGCGGGTAGACGGCCTTGGCCATTGGCCGGGCCAGACGCATGGCGTTGATGATGCAGTTGTGGTTGAGCTCGTCGCTGATCAAGACCGTGTCCGCCGTGACCAGGGGGGTCAACGTGGAGACGATGGCCGCGTAGGCCGACGAGAAGACCATGGCCGCTTCGCGCCCGTGGAAAGCGGCCAGGCGACGCTCCAGCTCCACGTGGACGTCGTACGTGCCGCTTATGAAGCGCACGGCTCCGGGGCCGGCTCCGTACGCTGCCGAACCCTCCTCTTCCGCCCGGATCACCTCGGGGCGGAGTCCCATCCCCAGGTAGGAGTTGGAGTTCATGCGGATGAAGGGGCGTTGCCCCTGACCCGCAAGGAGGAAGCGGGGGCCCCGGTCGCCTTCGGGCGGGAGAACCGCCACCACCACGCTTTCGGCGCCCTTGGCGGTGCCGGCCTCCTCGAGCCCCGCCACGTGGGCGGCCAACAGTCCGTTCAGTCGATTCAGGGGCATGCTAGCCCTCCTCTCTCGTTCGTCTCTCGTCTCGCTTGCGGCGCAGGTTGTCCAACATGTCCACCGTCATGGCCTCCACGCCGAACGCAGCCTTCCAGCCCCACTCTTCGCGCGCGATCGAGTCGTCGATGCGACGGGGCCACGACGCGGCGATGGCCTGGCGCACCGGGTCCACGTCATAGTCGATTTCGAATCCCGGCACGTGGCGCTTCATCACCTCCGCCAGGTCCCGGGGGGCGAGTTGCATGGCCGTGACGTTGAAGGCGTTCCGGTGCGTGAGGCGCGCCGGGTCGGCCTCCATGACCTCGATGGCCGCACGCACCGCGTCCGGCATGTACATCATGTCGAGCTGAGCGTCCTCCGCCAGGAAGCACGTGTAGCGGCCCACGTCCACGGCTTTGTAGTAGATGTCCACCGCCCAGTCCGTGGTGCCGCCCCCGGGGGGCGCCCCGTGGCTGATGATGCCTGGATAACGGACGCCCCGCGTGTCGACGCCGTAGCGATGGTGGTAGTAGTCGCACAACAGCTCGCCCGCCACCTTGGTCACGCCATACATCGTCGTGGGACGCTGGATGGTGTCCTGGGGCGTGGGATCCGGGGGCGTGTCCGGCCCGAACGCCGCGATGGAGCTGGGCACGAACAAGGAGCACCGCTGCTCGCGGGCGACCTCGAGCACCGCCACCAGCCCGTTCATGTTCACCTGGTACGCCAGGCGGGGATCCCTCTCGCCCACCGCGGACAGGATCGCCGCCAGGTGGTAGATCGCGTCCGCGTCGAAGCGCACGGCCGCGGCCCCGACCGCGTGGGCGTCCGTGGCGTCCACGATCTGGAAGGGACCCGCCTCCATGAGCTCCCGGGCGGGCGGGCGGATGTCAGTCGCCAGCACCGCCGCCTCGCCAAATCGATCACGGAGCGCGGGGACGAGCTCAGAGCCGATCTGCCCCCCCGCCCCGGTTACCAGTATCCGCTTCACGTTCGTCTCCTTGGGAGGGTCGGACGTGCTTGAAGCGCGGGCCGGCAATATACTTGGGAAAGCCCCCCGACCACACCCCACCCGCAACCGGGGGCAGTGATCGTGCGATCTGGCGGCAGCCGGTGGGCGCGCCAAGCGTCCCGTCGAGGCATCTCCCTAGACCTAGACCCGGAAAACAACCCCGCGTCCCGGCGTCTTCTGTTGATATCGCTGCTGTGCCTGCTGGTTCCGGTCGCGCTGTCACAACTCGCGCCGGACCTCGCGGACTCCCAGGCCAGTGGAATCACGTGGCTGCTGCCCCTGGTGCCCCCCTTCCTGCTGTCGTTCCACCGGGGGTGGCGGGGGGCGGCCCTTGCCCTGGCCATCGGAATGGTGGCGCTGGTCGGGACCCACGGCGTCCTGCTGGCGCGCGGAATGTCGCCGATCCGGACGGACATGATGCTCCTGGTGACCAGCGCGCTCCTGGTGGTCGCCCTGGGAGCCGCCGCGCTCTCGACGGTGCTGCTCCGTTCCCGAGAAGAGGCGGAGCGGATGGCCCTCTCCGACCCCGGTACGGGCCTTCCCAACCGGCGGGCCTCGCTGCTCAACCTGCACCGCGCCTTCGCGGCCGCCCAGCGGGGCACCGATCTTACGGTCGTGATGTTCGACCTGGATCACTTCAAGCAGATCAATGATCGCCTCGGCCACCAGGCAGGGGACGACGTCCTGATCGAGTTCGGCCGCGTGCTGACTACCCGCACCCGGAAGATGAACCAGTCGGCCCGCATCGGAGGAGAGGAGTTCCTCACCTGCCTGGAGCTCTGCGACGTCGCGGATGCCCGCGGTTTCGCCGACGGGATCCGCGAGGCCTTCCGTGAGGCAACGAAGCCTTGGGGCGGCCTGACGGTGAGCGCGGGCGTGGCGGGCTACGAGCCCGGCATGGCGTCCGCCGACGTCCTGTTGGCGGTGGCGGACCAGGCGCTGTACGCCGCCAAGCTCGCGGGGCGCGACCGGGTCGCGGTGGCCGGAGAGGATCGCGCGCTGTCGGGAACGGACGTGCCTCTGACGAACCTGTCGATGGACGACGGCCATCCCGGCAGCGGCGAACTCGTCCTCGTGGTGGACGACGACCACCTGGCCCGCCGCAGCCTGATTAAGGCACTGCGACGCTTCGGCTTCGAGGTGCTGGAGGCTCCCGGCCCCGAGCAGGCCATCAAGATCGTGCGGGGCCTGGAGTCGCCTCTGGACCTGCTCATCACCGACGTGATCATGCCGAGCATGAGCGGCTTCCGCCTCGTTGACGTGCTGGCGAGCCATGGGCAGACTCTCAGGGTCCTCTATCTATCGGGG
>DASWKP010000045.1:0-6053 GCA_036396575.1 Longimicrobiales bacterium
ACGAACGCGGGCAAGTCCTCCCTTCTTCGGACGCTGTCCGGGGCCGACTTGTTCGTGGAGGACCGGCTCTTCGCCACTCTGGACTCGGCCACTCGTTCCGTGGACCTGGGGGCGGGCCACGAGGCTCTGGTCACGGACACCGTCGGCTTCATCCGGAAGCTCCCCCATCACCTGGTGGCCTCGTTTCGCTCCACGCTGGAGGAGGCCCGCGAGGCGGATGTGCTGCTTCACGTCGTGGACGCGTCCCACAGCGATCGGGAAGAGCAGGAGGAGGTCGTGGCGGAGGTCCTCGCCGAGCTGGACCTCGACCGGCGGCCCCAGATCCTCGTCTTCAACAAGATGGACCGATTGACGCATGGAGAGGAACAAGCGCTCCGGGAGCGTGTGAGGGCGCTCCGGGCGACGCCGGCCGTCTTCGTGTCCGCTCTCCAGGCCGAGTCCCTGGGTGAGCTCAAGGAAACGCTCCTGGCCCGCCTGCGCGGCCGCATGCCCCAGGTCAGGCTCCATGTGCCCGCCCGGGACGGCAAGACGCTGGCCGACCTCTACCGGGAGGGTGAGGTTCTGGAGCGGCGTGACAACGGCGCGGGCATCGAGGTCACGGTGAGGATCCCCGAAGCGCTCCTGGGCCGCCTGAGGACCCGGGACGGCATCCACGTCGTGGGCGTGGCGTGACGGATCGCGTTCTGTTCGTGGGTCCGGGGCGGATGGGCTTGGCCCTCGGATACGCCCTCTGGCAGGCCGACGCAACGACGGAGCTCACGTACTGTGGCCGCCGGCCCGACCCCCCGTCCCACCCTCTCTTCACCCAGGGTCTCGCCAACTACCATTTCGGCCTGGTCCACCCGGGCTTTGCCACCACGGCAGTGTTCCTGTCGGTACCCGACGACGTGCTGCCGGAGATGGCCCACGCTCTGGCGGGACAGGGTGCCGCGCCGGACGGATGCTCGGCGTTCCATCTGTCGGGGGCGCTGAGCAGTGATGTCCTGGCTCCCCTGCATGCGCGAGGGTACGCCGTGGGGACATTCCATCCACTCCAGTCGGTGGCCCACCCGGTCACGGGGGCGGAGCGGCTTCCCGGGTCCTACTTCGCGCTTTCCGGAGAACGCGCGGCGGTGCAGGTGGCCAGGCGGCTCGTCGGCCAGCTGGCTGGCTCCATTCTCACCATCCCCGTGACGCGCCGGCCCCTCTACCATGCGGCCGCCGTCACGGCCTCGAACTACCTGGCAGCGATCCTCGCTCTGGCGGGACGCCTCCTCGTCCATGCCGGCGTTCCGGAGGACGAGGCCCTGCCGGCGCTTCTGCCTCTCGCCCGCGGGACGCTGGCGAACATCGCGGACATGGGCCTGGCCGACGCTCTCACGGGACCCGTGGCGAGGGGCGACGTAGAGACCATCCGGTTGCATCTCCGGACGATGGAACCCCGAGAGCGGGAGGTGTATCGGGCGCTCGGGCGGGAGCTGGTGGATCTGGTCACCGCCCGGGGGCAGGTCGACGCCGACGTCGGCGATGAGATGAGGGAGCTCCTCCGCCCGGAAGAGCCCGTGAAGGAGAGCGAGGCACGCCCATGAGGCTGTACGTCAACATCGATCACGTCGCGACCGTTCGCGAGGCGCGCAAGACGGACGAGCCCGATCCGGTCCGCGTCGCCGTCCTCGCGGAGCTCGGCGGCGCCGACGGGCTCACGGTCCACCTCCGGGAGGACCGCCGGCACATCCACGACCGGGACGTGCGCCTCCTCATGGAGACAGTGCGCACGGGCGTGAATCTGGAGCTGGCGTCGGCGTCGGACATCGTGGACATCGCCTGCGATCTCTGCCCTGCCCAGGTCACGCTGGTGCCGGAACGCCGAGCCGAGATCACTACGGAGGGCGGCCTCGATATGGGAAGCGCCCAGCGGCGGGAGCCGGTGGCCAGAGCGCTGGAGAGGTTCCGGGCCGCCGGAATCCGCACCTCCCTGTTCATCGACCCGAACGGGGTCGCCGTGGAGGCGTCGAGCGACCTCGGGGCCGACGCCGTGGAGCTTCACACGGGAGAGTATGCCAACTCGCCGGGAAGGGCCGAGGCCCGCCTCCAGGTGGAGCGCCTGGGCGAAGCGGCGCGGCGGGCCCGAGCCCTCGGTCTCGCCGTCCACGCGGGCCACGGCCTCACCTACGAGAACGTGACGCCCGTTGCCGCCATCGCGGAGATCGAGGAGCTGAACATCGGGCACTCCATCGTGTCCAGGGCCCTCTTCGTGGGCATGGAGCGGGCCGTCCGGGAAATGGCGGAGCTGATCGGGCGCGCCCGGAGGTGAGACCAGGGCTCGGGCCGGGGCCACATCCCGGAAACTCCGGGCTCGAAGGGGCGCGATGAAGCTCGGCTGGAAGGCGGCCCTGGGAGTGCTCGTCACCGTCCTCCTCCTGACCTGGGCCCTTCGCGACGTCGAGTTCTCCGAGGTCTGGGTGCACCTCCGGGAGGGCGATCCCCTCCTCCTCGGCGCCGCGGTCTTCGTGGCCACGTTCGGCTTCCTGATCCGGGCCCTGCGCTGGAAGATCCTCCTCCACACGGTACGGCCCGACACATCCCTGCGGTCGCGCTTCTCGGCAGTCAGCATCGGCTTCATGGCCAACAACGTGCTCCCGGCCCGGGTGGGGGAGTTCGCTCGGGCCTACGCGCTGTCCCGCGTGGAGCCCGTGAGCGCCAGCGCCGCGTTCGGCACCCTGGTGGTGGAGCGAATCCTGGACGCCCTGGTGCTGTTAGGCCTCATCGTCGGGGCCACTTTGAGTCCCGGCTTCCCACAGGCCGACGTCTTCGGGAGCGGTCCTCTGGGCACCGCTCTGACCGGTGTCGGGCTCCTGCTGGCGATCCTGGTGCCCGGGCTCGTGGTCCTCCTGTTCTGGCCCCGTCCGTGCGTTCGACTGGCGGGTCGCCTGGCCGCGCGCCTGCCCCGCGACCTGGCGCGTCCGGCGGTGGACGCGCTGGAGGCGCTCCTGGGCTCCCTGGAGATCCTGAGAAGGCCGCGCCTCCTCGCGCTCGCGGCGGTCTGGAGCGTGGGGTTCTGGGTGTTCCACGGCCTCTCGTTCTGGCTGGGCATGGCGGCCTTCGACATCCACCTCGGCCTCGGTGCCGCGTTCTTCACGGAGGGTGTGGTGGGCTTCGGCGTGGCGCTGCCCTCGGCCCCCGGCTTCTTCGGGACGTTCCACGCGTCAGCCAACTGGGCCCTGACCGACGTCTACGGCGTCGAGCCCGCCCGCTCGCTGGCGTTCGCCTTCGGGTACCACCTCGGAGGGTGGATTCCCATCACCGCCATCGGGCTCTGGTACGCCTGGCGGATGGGGCTCTCGCTGTCCGATGTGGGCCGTTCCGAGGAGCGGGTGGAGGAGGCCGTGGAGGCCGAGCACCCCGAGGCGATAGCGGCTCTGGCGGGGGAACCGCCGCGAGACTCCGGCCCGGCGGTCGTCGACAGCTCGGAAAACTATGCTGCACAAATAGATGCGCCCTGTAAGATAAACCTCTATCTCAGGGTCTTGGGGCTCCACGAGGGCGGTCCGTATCACGAGATAGAGACGCTGTTCCTGGCGGTGGACCTCCAGGACCACCTCGCCATCGAGCCAGGAGGGAAGGACGTGCGGCTCACCGTCGAGGGCGCCGACGTGGGCCCGCCGGAGGAGAACCTCGTCACGCGCGCGGCGCGGGCTTTCGTCGCCGAGACGGGGATCGATCCGGGGCTCCGCATCCGGCTGCGCAAGCGCATCCCGGCGGGCGCCGGCCTCGGAGGTGGGTCGTCCGACGCGGCGGCCACCTTGAGAGGGCTGAACGCGCTGTTCGGGGAGCCCCTGGACGGTGAGGCGCTGCGGAGTGTCGGGAGGAGCCTGGGAGCCGACGTCTCCTTCTTCCTGGGCGGGAGCGCCTTCGCTCTGGGGCGGGGTAGGGGCGACGACCTCGTCCACCTCGCGCCCCTCCCCACCAGGACCGCCCTTCTTGGGCTTCCGGACATCCACGTATCGACGCCGTGGGCGTACGGGGCCCTCTCCGGACGGCGGGCGGTGGCCGGCGCGGCGGTAGACGCCGCTCCCCGGTTGACCGGGCGCGACCTGGATTGGTCTGAGTTGGAGGGTCTCGCCACCAACGACTTCGAGACCGTCGTACTCGACGAGCATCCCGCCATCGCCGGGGCCCGGCGGGCTCTGGTGGGGACGGGTGCCCGCCTGGTGCTCATGTCGGGGAGCGGCTCCGCGGTCGCCGCGATCTACGACGAGCCGGAGGCCGCTTCCGCCGCGTTGGACGATGTCACTCGCACGTTGCCGACCGTCCGGTTTCTGCTCGCCCGGACGCTCGGGACGCTGCCGGAGCCCACGGTCTTTCGAAGGGCGCCGGGAGCGCGGGGCTTGAGGGAAGGGGTCGGCGGGGAGTAGGATTCCGGACCAGAAGCCCCCTGGTGTAATGGCAGCACAGCGGCCTTTGGAGCCGTTAGTCCAGGTTCGAATCCTGGGGGGGCTATGCGCCGGATCCCCCGTCCCCCCCGCGAGGAAGCGATGAGCCGAGCGGCCGGTGGTGCCCCACCCGGACGACGACGACGGCCGGGATCGGCCCGCCTCCCGCTCCTGCTCTTCCTGGTGGCGATGGGAGGCGGGGGGAGGGCGCCGTCGGGCCTGGCCGCCCTCCAGGCGACCGCGCCCGACTCCGCGACCGTCCTCGACCGCGCCCGTTCGGCCCAGCGGAGCTTCGAGGGCGTCCGGCTGCGCTACCTTCCGCTGATCTTCAGCAACCCCGGCGGAGCGTGCGACGACCGGGTCGGACGCATGTGCTGGACGCACGACAGCGGGAGCCTCCGGACGCCGGGGCCGGAGGATCCTCGCATCGCGCAGGCCAGGGACACGCTCCTGGCCACGCTGGAGCTCCTCGCCGCCGCTCTCCCCGGGGACGAGTGGATCCTGGGCCAGCGCGTGGCCTACCTGGGCGAGGCCGGTCGCTGGCAGGAGGCCGGGGACCTTGCCCGGGCCTGCCGGGGAGCTCCGCCCTGGTGGTGCCGTGCCCTGGAGGGGCTGGCGCTCCACCGGCTGGGACGGTACGCGGCCGCCGGGTCCGCTTTCGATTCCGCCCTGGTTCTCATGGAGCCGGATCGCGCCCGGGAGTGGCGCGACGTCCGTCCTCTTCTGGACGGGCGGGCCCGCGACCTCATCGCCGAGGGTACCGCGTGGCAAGCCGGCGAGGGCGACGCCACGGTCGAGCGGCTGTGGAGCCTGTCCGATCCCCTCTATCTGGTGGAAGGCAACGACCGGCGCACGGAGCACCTGGCGCGGCGCACCCTTGCCCGCGTCCGGTCCCGGGCCCGGAATCCTCACGGCATCCGGTGGGGGAGCGACCTGGAGGAGCTTCTGATCCGGTACGGCGCCGACGTGGGTTGGGAGCGGAACGTCGCTTCCGGACAGTTGAGATCGGAGACGGTGAGCGGCTTTCCCGTCTCCGACGGCCGCCACTACGTCCCGCCCGGCCACGTCCTCGCCGAACCCGCCTCCGTTCCCGCCGGATCCTGGGTTCCCGGCGTGGCGTTCGCCCGCTCGGCTCACACGCCCGCCTACGCCCCCGTCGTGCTGCCCATGGATGCCTCCACCCACGTCTTCCCTCGTGGCGACAGCGCCCTGGTCGTGGCGACGTACCGGCTTCCGGCGGACACGACCCACCGCTCCAGGGCTGGGAGTCGCGAGCCTTTCGTCCCCCCGGCGGTCTTCGAAGGCCGGCCCATGGAAGCCGGGCTGTTCCTGGTCTCCCATTCGAGTGGGGAGGTCCATTCGGTCCGGCGAGCGGACTTCGAGGGAGGCTGGTTGCTTCTCCGGGTGCCGGCCGGTCCGTACTGGACTTCCGTGGAGGTATGGGATCCCTCGGGGGGCCTGGCCGGCAGGGTCCGCCACGGGCTGGTGGTGCCGCGGGTTCCGCCGGGTGTCGCGGCCCTGTCGGACCTGCTGATCCTCGACAGCGATCACGAGCCGGTGAACCTCGCCGACGCGGCGGCGCACATCCTCCCCCGGGGCTCGGTGAGGCGCGGCGGTCGGATTCGCATCGCCTGGGAGGCC
>DASWKP010000046.1:0-16132 GCA_036396575.1 Longimicrobiales bacterium
TCACCGGTCATGACGTACTGCCACTTGGCCAGGCCCCGCCCACCCTGCTCGTCGTACAGGAAGACCATCTTGCGGCGTCGGTCACCCCGCTCGAGGACCGCCGCGCGAGGCACGAGGACCCGGTCCGGAAAGCTGCGGGCCTCCATGGAGACGTCGGCGTACATCCCGGGCTTGACGCGCCCGTCGGGGTTCGCGAGCAGGACGGTCACGCGACCCGTGCGCTCCTCCACCACGGGGTTGATGGACTGGATGGTGCCGGTGAACGTCTGGTCGGGGAACGCCGCGAAGACCACGGTGGCTCGTCGGCCCTCCTCCAGGAGTCCAAGCTCGGCCTCGAGCACCTCCGCCTCCACCCGGATCGGGTTGAGGTCCACGACGGTCATGAGGTCCGTCCCGGCCGAGATGTGCTGTCCCTCCACCACCAGGAGGTCGGCGATACGCCCCCTGAAAGGAGCCACCACGGTGGAGCGCTCGAGCTGGAGCTCCGCCTGGCGTAGACGGACCTCGGCGCTGTTGAGGCCGCTGGCCGCCCGCGCGAACTCCTCCCGCTGGCGCCGCACCTCCGGATCCGTGATCTCGTCGTCGAACAGGATCCGGCTCTCGAAGTCGGCCCGGGCCTGCAGTAGCTCGGAGCGGGCCTGCGCCACGTTGAGAGCCAACTCGATCGTGTCGATCTGTAGGAGCGTGGTGGCGGCCGCAACGGAGCTGTTCTCCCGGATCGGGAGGCTCTCGATGATGCCCTCCACCTGGGACCGCAGCGTCGCCCTGTGGATGGCCTCGGCTCGCCCCGCGGCTCGCACGCTGATCCACAGCGTGTCCCGGACCACCTCGGCGCCCGTGACGGGCTGAGGCATATCCGTGGAAAACTCCCCGGACGCCTCGGGCACATCGATGCCCAGCGTGTCCGCCTCGGCCGCCTGAGCCTCGCCGGTGTCGCTCGCCTCGGGCTTCAACCTCCACCAGATGCCCCAGCCCACGGCTCCCAGGAGGATCACGACGGTGAGAACGCTCAGCACTCGGCGCGATAGGTTCATGACTGCTGTCCCGTGGGGTCAGGTTGCGGGCGGAAGCTCCGAAGCCGGATCATCGTGGAGTTTGGATGCGCCAGGACTCGGAACCGTTGCTGACTGTCGACAGGTGTAGAGCGCGGCCTTATTCGCGACGCCGGTTCCGCAAACTAAAACGGTCGTAGGAACGCCGCCATGGAGAGATGGGTCGGAAGCTCCGACTCACGCCTCCGTCGGGCTTGGCTCCGCCGGCTTGGTCGGTCCCGGTCCGTACGTACGCTCCACATAGGCGTCCAGGAGCTCCTTGAAGTCGGCCACCAGTCCCTCTCCCTTGAGGGTCGTGTAGTGCTCGCCATCCACGTAGACCGGGGCCTTGGGCTCCTCGGAGGTTCCCGGCAGGGAGATGCCGATGTTGGCGTGTTTGGACTCCCCTGGACCGTTCACGACGCACCCCATCACCGCCACGTCCATGTCCTCCACGCCCTGGTAGCGGGCCTTCCATTCGGGCATGCGCCTGCGGATGTGAGCCAGAATGTCCTCGGCCATCTCCTGGAAGAAGGTGCTGGTGGTGCGGCCGCAACCCGGACAAGCCGTGACCTGGGGCTCGAAGCTCCGGATGCCGAGCGACTGCAGGATCTGTTGGGCCACCCGCACCTCTTCGGTGCGGTCCCCGCCCGGGCGCGGCGTGAGCGAGACCCGGATGGTGTCGCCGATGCCCTCCATGAGGACCGGGCCCAGCGCGGCCGTGGTGGCGACGATCCCCTTGACGCCCATGCCGGCCTCGGTGAGGCCCACATGCAGCGCGAAGTCGCAGCGCGCGGCCAGCATGCGGTACACGCGGATGAGGTCCGGCACCGACGACACCTTGGCCGAGATGATGATGCGGTCGTGGGCCAGCCCCGTCTCCTCCGCCAGCGCGGCTGAGCGCACTCCACTCTCCACCATGGTCTCCAGAAGCACCCGCGACGCGTCCTCGGGCTCCGGACGCCGGGCGTTCTCGTCCATGAGCTCCGTCAGGAGGCGCTGGTCCAGGGAGCCCCAGTTCACGCCGATGCGCACGGGCCGGTCATGCTCCAGGGCCACCTCGATGATCTGCTGGAAGTTGGCGTCCCGGTGCTTGGTCCCCACGTTGCCGGGGTTGATGCGGTACTTGGCCAGGGCCCGCGCGCACTCGGGATGCCGGCGCAGCAGCAGATGCCCGTTGTAGTGGAAGTCGCCGATGATGGGCACGTCCACGCCCTCGTCGCGGAGGCGCAGGACGATGTCGGGAACCGCCGCGGCCGCGTCGTCGTTGTTGACCGTCACCCGGACCAGCTCGCTCCCGGCCATGGCCAGAGCCACCACCTGTCGGGCGGTGGCCTCGGCGTCGGCGGTGTCCGTGTTGGTCATGGACTGGACGACCACGGGATGGGCGCCCCCCACCTTCACGCCGCCCACGTCCACGGTCGGCGTCGACCGCCGCGGCCACATACCGCTCACGTTGCGCCTGCCTCCCCCATCGGATTCTCCAGTGCGGGCTCTCCCCGCGGGTCGCGTGCTGGTGTGGAACGGAGGGGGTGGGATTCGAACCCACGGAGCCTTTTGGGCTCGCTCGCTTTCAAGGCGAGTGCATTCGACCTCTCTGCCACCCCTCCTCCGGGGCGCCCGGCACCTCCGGGTGGCGCGAAAGATGCCTCCCCGGGGCCTTCCCTTCAACGGATGGCTTCCTCGAGCCGGTGGAGGCGCTGACTCCGGAGCTATCCCCCCTTCGCGCCCTCCAGATACGCCGCAATGGCCTCGTCATACGCGCTGACGTGGCGAAAAACCTTGGCCGCCAGCTCGCGACGCAGGGTCGCCTCCTCCGACGGCCCGATCCCGTCCAGTGCCGCCAGGACCCGGTCGTAGTCCTTCGGGTCCACCACCACCCAGACTCCGGCATGGTTCTTCGCCGCCGCCCGGATCATGGTGGGGCCGCCGATGTCCACCTGCTCCATGGCCTCGGGCACCTGGACGCCCCCGCGGGCCACCGTCTCCCGGAAGGGATAGAGGTTGACCGCCACCAGGTCGATGGGGCTGTAGCCGTGCCGCTCCAGCGCCTCGAGGTCCTCCGGACGGTCCCGGCGGGCGAGGAGCCCCGCGTGCACCGCCGGGTGCAGGGTCTTCACCCGCCCGTCCATCATCTCAGGGTGGCCCGTCACGTCGGCCACGTCGGTGACGGCGACCCCCGCGTCTCGCAGGGCTCGGGCCGTGCCCCCGGTCGACAACAGATCCCAGCCTCGTCCCTGGAGCTCCTGCCCCAGGCGAGCCACATCGGTCTTGTCGGAAACGCTGAGGAGCGCCCTCGGCTTCGTCATGTCGTATCACCCGGAGGGGTTGCGGAAGATCATGCCCCAAGCGCGGGCCAGAGCGCTGGCGCCCAGCGAGTCCACGAAGGAGAACGCCCTCCCCGGAATCGTGAGGGGTCCCGACTCCCGCCCCGCCGCAACGGCCCGGGACACGTGTTCCGCCGCGAGGGGGTACAGCAGATGCTCCGCCTCCAGGACCCGCGCGGCAAGGGTCTCCGGCGTGTCGCCGGGCAGGACCGGGACCGGCCACTGGGCCACGATGGAGCCCTCGTCGTAGCGCTCGTCCACGAAGTGCACCGTGGGCCCGCTGATCCGGGCCGAGGCGGCCAGGACGGCCTCATGGACGTGGCGGCCATACATCCCTTTGCCGCCGAAGGCAGGCAGGAGCGCGGGATGGACGTTCAGGATCCGGCGCGGGAAGGCGCCTACTACGCCAGCGGGCACCAGGCGCAGGTATCCGGCCAGGAAGATGACGCCGACGCCAGCGTCGCCCAGGGCAGCCAGGATCTCCGTCTCGACGTCCTCCGCGAGTCGTCCTCCGACGGGTACCACGCGAGCGGGGATGCCCGCCGCGCGCGCGCGATCGAGCACGCCGGCGCCCTCGCGGTCGCTGATGACGAGTCGGGTCCGCCAGGTCGCCCCCTGCCCCTCCCGGTCGAGGAGCGCCTGGAAGTTGCTGCCCGATCCAGAGGCGAAGACGGCGGCGTTCACGTGGATGCCGTCGGTCTCCGTCACCCCAACCCTCCCGCCTCCTCCGGCACCAGGAACGGGTTGTCCGCCCGCTCCCGGGCGACGGTGGTGGCCGGCCCGTGCCCCGTCAGGAGCCGCGTGTCCTCCGGCAGGGTCAGAACCTGTTCCCGGATGGACGCGAGCAGGGTCCGGAAGTCACCTCCCGGAAGGTCCGTTCGACCGATGGATCCGCTGAAGACCACGTCGCCCACGAAGGCGACCCCGTGCCGGGAAGCCACCAGGATCACGTGCCCGGGCGAATGGCCGGGCGCGTGGCGGACCTCCAGCTCGACCTTGCCGAACGTGAAGACATCGTCGTGGTTCAGGTCCCAGGTGGGCATCGGCAGGTCCGGCGAGGGCACACCGAACGCGGCCGCCTGCACCTGGACGTGCTCGTAGAGGGGAATGTCGGCCCGGTGAAGATAGATGGGCGCGTCGGCGTGCGAGCGCAGCTCGGGAACGCCCTCGACGTGATCCAGGTGGGCGTGCGTGAGGAGGATGGCCGCCAGACGGGCGCCCTCCTGCCTCAAGGCCGCCACCATGCGGTCCGACACCGCTCCGGGATCGATGGCCACCGCCTCCCGCGTAGCGCGGCAGATGGCCAGATACCCGTTCTCGGCGAAGGGCCCTCCCGTAAACGTGAGGATCTTCACGGCGCTGGCCTACCCTCCAGAGGTGACTGTGGGACGGGCCTCGCCCCGGTCGGCTTCAGGCGCAGCCGCAGCCCTGGGGACGCACGCCCGCCATCTCCAGTTCGGCCTCCCGCTCCGTGGGAGCCGTCCAGCCGCCGGAGAGATCCAACATGCGGCGCAGGGCCTCCTCGGCGCCGGCCCGGACGTCTTCGGGCAGCGTGACCGCGTGCTGCTCGTGGTCCAGGCACCACGCCAGCTTGGCCAGGGTGTTGAGCTTCATGTTGCCGCAGATGGCGGCGCCGGACAGGGGGACCAGCGTCTTGCCCGGGAAGCGTTGGCGCAGGCGGTCCACCAGGCCCCGCTCCGTGCCGATGATGAGCGCGTCGTGCTCCTCGGCCAGGGTGACCATGCCGGACGTGGAGGTGACGAAGTCCGCCTCATGGAGGAGCTCCGAGCGGGCCTCCGGATGCACCACGACCTTGGCCGTGGGATGGGCCCGCCTGGCCCGCTCCAGCTCGTCCATGACCATGTCGTCGTGGACGTAGCAGTAGCCCTCCCAGGCGATGATGTTGTCCCGACCGGTCCGCTCCTCCACATAGAGGGCGAGGTTCTTGTCGGGCACGAAGATGATGGGTCGCTCGCGCGGGATCGACTCCACGACCTGGACCGCGTTCGACGAGGTGCAGCAGATGTCCGAGAGGGCCTTCACCTCCGCGGTGGAGTTGACGTACGCCACCACCGCCGCGTCCGGGTGCTCGGCCTTGAGCCGGCGCAAGGCGTCGCCCGTGACGAAGTCCGCCATAGGGCAGCCGGCCCGCGGGTCCGGCATGAGGACGGTCTTCTCCGGAGACAGCACCTTGGCGGTCTCCGCCATGAAGTGCACGCCGCAGAACACGATGACGTCCGCGTCGGTCCGGGCCGCTTCCTGGGACAGGCCCAACGAGTCGCCGATGTAGTCGCTGACGTCCTGGATCTCGCCCCGTTGGTAGTTGTGCCCCAGGATGACCGCGTTGAGCTCGCGTTTGCGCTCCTGAATCCGCCTCTGGAGCTCGGATCGATCCACCTGGAGGTAATCCAGCGTGGTCGGGAGGGGGCGATCCACCAGTCGAATCATGGGAAGATCCTGTCCTTCACCGGGCGCATTCGTGACGCCGAGTCACGTGAGCCTACAAGCGAGCCTTCAGACCAGCCGACGGACGCGCAGACGGGCCAGCATAGGGAAAAGGCCCGCGAGTGATCCACACCGCGGGCCCTGGGCCGAATACCGATCGCGGGATGCCTCAGACCGTGAACGATGAACCGCAGCCGCAACCTCCGGCGGCGTTGGGATTCCGGAAGCTGAAACCCGATCCCATCATGCTCGTGACGTAGTCGATCTCCACGCCATCGAGATACTGGGCGCTGAACGGGTCCACGAAGACCCTGATGCCGCTCAGCTCCAGGACTTCGTCATCCGCCTCGGGGGTGTCTTCGATGTTCAGGCCGTACTGGAAACCGGAGCACCCGCCGGGAAGGACCGCGACGCGAAGGCCGGAGGTGTCGCTCTCCGAGCCGTGCTCGGCCAGGAAGTCCTGGACCTTCGTAACCGCCGTATGGGTCAGGGTGACCACCCTCACACTCCGGAGCAGGTTGAGTTGCGTTCACTCCTCAGAACATACCCGGACGCAAGGGTGAGAGTTCCGGGTATGGCTGGCTTCGCGCCGCGAGAAAAAGCTACCCGGGGCGCTTTCCGGGGTCAACGGGTTCCGCTTCGCTCGTGCGCCCTCCCGAGGCCTCCCGAAGTGTCGGCGCCGCGGCCCGAGGCACGGCCAGGATCCGCTCCGCGACGGCCGCCACGTCATCCACCACCGACACGTCCGGTGGCGCCCCGGCCTCCTCTTCGGCTCCGTGTCCGGTGCGGACCAGGATGCCGGTCCCGCCGAAATGCGCCGCGGCGAGCACGTCGCTGATCTTGTCCCCCACGAAGAAGGAACGCCTCAGATCCAGACCCAGCTCGTCCCGCGCCGCGACGTACATCCCGGGTCCGGGCTTGCGGCAACCGCACGGGCCGGTGAAGTCCGGGTGATGGGGGCAGAAGTAGGTCCCGTCCGGGCCCGCCTCCAATGCCTGGAGAAGGTCCTGTACCCGACTGGCCACGGCTCTGTAGTCATCCAGGGAGTAGAGCCCCCGCGCGATGCCCGACTGGTTGGTGGTCAGCACCACGGCGTAGCCCGCGCGGCGCAGGCGCCGGATGGCCTCGGCCGCCCCTGCCACGAGATGCACGCCCGCCGGGTCGGCCAGGTAATCCGCCTCCACGATGACGGTCCCATCCCGGTCCAGGAAGACCGCGGGCCGCCTCTCGTCGGGCCCCCCGTCACTCCCCCCGTCACGCATCGGACGCCTCGCCGCCAGGGTCCGGCCAGCGGGGTCCGCCGCCCTCGGTCGTGGGAGGCGCGGCTCCCCGGGGCCGGGCCGACGGCCGTACCAGATCCAGGAAGCGACGCGCCAGGCGGTCCACGTCGCCGGCGGCCAACGTGCGCACGTCCAACACCACCCAGTCGTCCTCCTCCCGGGCCACCACCGGGGGATCACCGGCCCTGAGGGCCTCGGCCAGCCCGTGCGCGCCGAGCCCCCGCCACGCCACGCGCACCGCCACGCTGGGAATCTCGACGTCGGGATACGTACCTCCCCCCACCAGCGCTCGACTGTCGCCCACCCGGGCGTCCAACCCCGAGGCCCGGGCCGCGTCGGCCAGGACCTGGGCCCGGACCGCCAGCTCCTCCGGACGCGCCGCCAGCGCCGCCAGCGCGGGGACCTCCCGCACGGCCACCCCGAAGTCCCGGTGAAGTCGGAGCGTGGCCTCGATGCCCGCCAGCGTGACCTTGTCCACGCGCAGAGCCCGGCACAGAGGGTTCCGGCGCAGCGCGTCGACCAGGTCGCCACGACCCGCGATGAGCCCCGCCTGCGGGCCACCCAGGAGCTTGTCGCCCGAGAAGGCCACCAGGTCCGCTCCCGCGTCCAGGCTGTCACCCGGCCGGGGCTCGGCGGGCAGGCCGAGCGCGGCCGCGTCCACCAGGAGTCCCGAGCCCAGATCGTGGACGAGGGGAACGCCCAGCCCACCGGCCACCCGGGCCAGCGAGGCCAGCGAGGCCTCCTCGGTGAACCCCGAAATCCGGAAGTTCGACCGGTGCACCTTGAGGATGGCCGCGGCGCCGTGGCGCGCCGCCGCCTCGCGGTAGTCGGCATCCCGCGTGCGGTTCGTGGTGCCCACCTCCACCAGGCGAGCCCCGGCGCGCTCCAGCATCTCAGGAAGGCGAAAGCCCCCGCCGATCTCCACGAGCTCCCCCCTGGAGACCAGGACCGCCCGGCCGCGGGCCAGGGTGTTGAGGATGAGCACGAGGGCGGCGGCGTTGTTGTTCACCACCAGCGCGTCCTCGGCCCCGGTGAGCTCCCGCAGCAGCTCCGCGCAGTGGACGTACCTGGAACCACGGCGCCCCCGGACCAGGTCGTATTCCAGGTTGGTGTACCCCTCTCCGGCCCGGGCCATGGCTTCGCGAGCCGCCGCGGCAAGCGGGGCACGGCCGAGGTTGGTGTGGAGGACCACGCCCGTGGCGTTGATCACCGAGCGGAGCGAAGGCAGTTCGGCCAGGGCCAGGCGTTCCCGCACCCGAGCCGCGCAGGTTGCGGGCGTCACGGCGTCCCCAGGCCCCTCCTTCCCCGTCTCCATCTCCCGGCGCATTTCGTCCAGAACCCCCCTCACCACCGCAACGACACGCGCCCTGGGGTAGACCGCCACAACCTCCCGCAGGTCCTCTCCCTCCAGGAGGCTGTCCACGGACGGGATCGCGCGGCGCGGGTCCGTCACACCCGCGGGTCCCGGCGGAGGGGAGGGTCGGTCCCCGGCCGGGAAGGTCCGGGCTCTTCGCCGGACTCCCTCGGCCGGGGCACCGCGCTCCCGGGCCCGGCCGGGATGCGGGGCCGGACCAGGACGGGTGGAGGCACGCTGACTGTGTCCGGGGGCACACTGGCCGTGTCCGGGGGCACGGCCGTGGAGTCGGGCTCCACCGACGCGGTGTCGGCGGGCGCCTCCCGGAAGAAGACCGCCTCCCCTCCCCCCCCTCCGAGACCGACGATGTTGGTCACCTCCGAGACGGTGACCCGGAACCGTACTTCGGGCGGCAGGGGTCCGTCCAGGACGAGGATCAACTCCCGGGTGGGCAGGGGGCGGCCGTCGGGAAGACGCTTCGGAGCCGCGGCGCGAGCGGGCCGGGCTCTCCTGCCCGGACGGGCCCTGCCCGCCCGACCCGGCGCTCGCGCGCTGTCGCCGACGGCCCCAAGGCTGTCAGGTGGAGCGCCCAGCGAGTCCGCCGGGGGTTCGTTCGCTCGGGCCTCGGCCTCGGCCTCCGCTACGGAGTCCGCCCGCGCGATGGAATCGGCGACGACCAGCGAGTCCACCTTCCACACCGAGTCCAGGGCTTCGGCATAGGAAAACGTGTGGTAGACCCGTCGGACGGGCGGGGCCGGGGGAGGGACCGGCGCCCCGGGCGCGCTGTCGGGCACCGGCGCGAGCTCGATCCCCAGGGCATCCGTGGGGACCCCGGGGTCCAGCCAGTCGTCGAACTCGAGGATGACGAGGGTGGAGTCTTCCACGTTCGCGCGGACCAGGACGGCGGCCGACGTGTCCGGGGGAACGACCACCAGATCGATGAAGACCGTATCCGTGGGCCCCAGGGACAGCAGTCCGGTCCCCTGGGACTCGAAGGGGTCCACCTCCTGGTCCCGGTCCCGGTCCTCGAAGGCGAGAACACGGTACGCGCCCGGCGGCACATAGCGGAACGTGTAGATGCCCGACGAGTCCGTGCGCGAGGCGTGCTTGACCGGCGGCTCCTCGCTGCCTCGGGCCTCGATGGCCCACATCTCGACCTCGGCACCCGCCACCGCCTCCCCCGTGATGCGGTCCAGGACGAGGCCCGCGGCGGCGTTGGGCACGAAGTCACCGCCCGTGGAGAAGGCGAACTCGAAAGGACGCGTCATCGTGTTGTTGAAGAGGTCCTTGATGACCGGCAACACCGTCACCCGGTAGACCTGCCCCGGCACCACGCCGCCCCGCAACTCGACCTCCAGGGACGAGCGGCCGTGCTTGACGCGGACTTCCCCGGCCCGGGGCGAGACCAGCACGGCCTGGGCCATCGTACCACTGGACGGCTGCTCGCTGATGCGCTCGTTGAACTCGAGCTGAATCTTCTGGACCCGGTCCAGGCGGGCGAAGGTGTCGGGCGTGGTGGAGATCACGGCCGGGGGCACCCGGTCCCGAGGACCCCCGGGGGGCGCACTCGCGCGGGCGCACGCCGATATCAGCCCGAGGGCGACGGCGGCCCCGATGGCAACGGCGGCCCCGGCGGCCCCGGTGACCCCGGTGACCCCGATGGCCCCGGGCGCCCCGACCCGGTTCGGTGTGGAGGTCATTCCCGCCCCTGGAAGAGGTCGAGCTTGGCCTGGAGTTTGGCGAGCTGCTCCCTCTGGCCGTGGGCCTTGTCGCGTTCCCGCTCCACCACCTCCGCGGGCGCCCTGGACACGAAGCTCTCGTTGGCCAGCTTCTTCTCCGTCCCCTCGAGGAGTCCAGCCAGGCGGGCGATCTCGTCGCGGAGCCGAACCCGTTCCCGGTCGAAGTCCACCAGGCCCTCGAGGGGGAGGAAGACTTCCACCCCCGAGGTGAGAACGCCGTGGGCGCCCACGGTTCCCTGGCGAGCCCGCTCCCAGCGCACGGTTTCCACACGGGCCAGCCGGGCGAGCTGCGGGCCCAGGCTCTCCACGGCGTCGCGGAACGTGACGTCCTCCGTGTGGAGGGCGAGCTCGACGGGGCCACCCTCCGGCACTCCGTACTCCTTGCGGATGCTCCTGACGAGGGTCACGAGCTCTTGCAGGGCAGCCACTCCGTCCTCGGCGTCCGGATCCCGGGGCAGCTCACCGACGCACGGCCAGGGCGCCACCATCAGGTCCGCCGCCCGGTTCTCTCCCGCGCCCGGGGCCTCCGCGCCGGTCCCGCCGGGCCAGGGCAACCGATCCCACAGGGCCGACGTCACGAAGGGCACGAGGGGGTGGAGGAGCCGCAGCACGCGGTCCAGGGTGACGACCAGCACGGTGCGCGCCGTCTCCCGGCTCTCGTCTCCCTCCTCTCCCCACAGGCGGGGCTTGACCATCTCCAGATACCAGTCGGCCAGGTCGCCCCAGAAGAAGGCGCGCAGCTCCTCGCACACGTCATGGAGCCGAAAGCGCTCCAGGCCGCGGGTCACCGACTCAACGGCGCGGTCGAGACGCGACAGGATCCAGCGGTCCGTCAGATCCAGGTCGCCCACCACCGCGGAGAGGGGCCGCACGGGCTCGTCGCCCAGGCTCATGAGCGTGAAGCGGCCGGCGTTCCAGACCTTGTTGGCGAAGTTCCGCCCCGGAGCGAAGGCCTCGTCCAGATCCTCGTGGTCCAGGCGGATGTCCGTACCGAGAGCCGCCCCGGACAGCACCGTGAAGCGAAGCGCGTCGGCTCCGTACCGCTCCACCACGTCCAGCGGATCGATGCCGTTGCCCAGGGACTTGGACATCTTGCGGCCGTGCTTGTCGCGCACGGTCGCGTGGAGATAGACCTGCGTGAAAGGCGCCTCTCCGAGGAACTCGTAACCCGCCATGATCATACGGGCCACCCAGAAGAACAGGATCTCCGGCGCCGTGGACAGGACGTGCCCGGGGTAGAACGCTTTGAGGTCGTCGCTGTCGTCGGGCCACCCGAAGGTGGAGAAGGGCCACAGCCAGGAGCTGAACCAGGTGTCCAGCACATCCTCGTCCTGGCGGAGCGCGGCCGAACCGCACGCCGAGCACTCGGCTGGGTCCTCCCTGGCCACCGTCATCTCCTGGCAATCACCGCAGTACCACACGGGGATGCGGTGCCCCCACCAGAGCTGGCGGGAGATGCACCAGTCCCGGATGTTCTCCAGCCAGTGCTCGTAGACCTTCTTCCAGCGTTCGGGCGCGAACGTCACCGTCCCGTCGAGGGACGCCGCCAGGGCCGGCTCCGCCAGGGGAGCCATCTTCACGAACCACTGGAGGCTGAGGCGGGGCTCCACCACCGTGGCGCAGCGGTAGCAGCGCGGGACTCCGTGGACGTGGTCCCGCTCGCCCGCCAGCAGGCCGTCGCGTTCCAGGTCCCGGAGCACCGCTTTCCTCGCCTCGAAGCGGTCGAGCCCCTGGTAGGGCTCCGGCACGGCCTCGTTCATGGCGCCTTCCGACGTCATGACGTCGAGGACCGCCAGGCCGGTCCGCGCGGCGATGTCGAAGTCGTTGGGATCGTGGGCCGGCGTGACCTTGACCATGCCCGTTCCGAATTCCGGGTCGACGAAGGGATCCGCGACCACGGGGATGCGCCGACCCGCCAGCGGGAGGAGAACGTGCGCGCCCACCAATGAGGCGTACCGTCCGTCGGTGGGGTTCACGGCCACCCCGGTGTCGCCCAGCATGGTCTCGGGGCGGGTGGTGGACACGGTGAGGAACCAACGCCCCTGGCCGTCCCGGGCCACGGCTTCGGCGCCCGCGTCCCGCGCCCGCTCGGCCGCAGCGTACGCCTCCTCCGCCAGGGGATACCGGAGGTTCCACAGTGTCCCCTGCGTCTCCTCCACCTCGGCTTCCTCATTGGAGAGGGCCGTGTGGCACCGGGGACACCAGTTGATGATGTACTCGCCTCGGTAGACGAGACCCTTCTCGTAGAGGCGCACGAAGACCTCACGCACGGCTCGGGACAGACCCGGGTCGAGGGTGAAGCGGGTGCGCTCCCAGTCGCAGGAGCAGCCGATGGCTTTGAGCTGCTCCAGGATGGTGTCGCCGGTCTCGTCGACGAAGTCCCAGATCCGTCGGACGAAAGCCTCCCTGCCCAGGTCATTGCGGCTCAACCCCTCCTGGGCGATGACACGCTCCACCACGTTCTGGGTGGCGATCCCGGCGTGGTCCGTGCCCGGGAGCCACTCGGAGGCCCGCCCCTGCATACGCCGCCATCGGATGAGGACGTCCTGGATCGTGTTGTTGAGCCCGTGCCCCATGTGGAGCACCGCGGTCACGTTGGGCGGCGGGATGACGATGACGAAGGGCTCGGCGCCCTCCTCCAGGACCGCCCCGGAGGGCACGTGGAAGTACCCGGCCTCGGACCAGCGCCGGTAGAGATCCGCCTCGATTCCGCTCGGGTCGAAACGGGTGGGCAGCTCTGAGCTCACGGTGTCACCTTGTCCGCGGATTCGGTCGGCTCCCCGGGGCGAGGTACGCCGGATAGCCCGGGCGACGCCGACGACGGGGTCCAGACGCGATTCACCACTACCTCCACCCCGGCCTCCCGCGCCACGGCGGCCAGGAGGTCCCGGGCCGTCCCGTCGTCGGAGGCCTCCCCCACCACTTCTACGATCCCCTCACCGAGGACGCGGACGGCCACGGCATCCGCGCCCGGAAGGCCGCCCAACGCTTCGGCCAGCGCTTCCGCATCCAGCTCCCTGCCCGGGAACGCGCGACCTCGGGCCTTGGAGATGGCTCCGGCGGCGCCTCTTCGGACCCGGGTGAAGCGGTCGGTGCTCGGCTTCGGCTCCGCCGGGGAGGACGCCCGATCCCGCCCACGGAGGCCCAGAGCCGCCACGAAGCCCATCGCCAGACCGCTCCCGAACAGAAACAGATCGCGGGATCCGCGGTTGACAAGCCGGCTCGAAATCACCTGTGGCTCTCCTGGCCCCGGACGTTGTCCGGGCAACCCTCTCGGTCGGCGCCCCGACATGAAATCGGCCCCGGTCGCCGAAGCGAGGGGCCGGTCAGGTGGAGCATACGCCCACGAGGGGCGGGGGTTCCCGGATCAGCGGGCCGCCGCCCTACGATGACGCAGGCCAAACTGGCGTTCGCCCCAGGACAGCGGGAAGAAGTCCGCCCGCTCCGGCACCGGCTGGCGTACGGACGCGAACAGGTGATCCGGGAGCGCCAGGAACGATGCCGACACCCGGGGAGCGAAGTGGCGACCCGTGGACAGCGCGATCTCCCGCATGGCGTCGTCGTGGTTCCGCGCCCGCCGATAGGCGCGGTGGGACGTCATCGCGTCGTAGGCGTCGCACACCGCCAGGATCTGAGCGACTACGGGAATGTGGTCCCCTCGCAGCCCTTCCGGATAGCCGGAGCCGTCCCACTTCTCATGGTGATAACGGGCCCCGGGGGAGAGGTGCCGGAGGCCGGCGATGCCTCCCAGCATGCTCGCCCCCCTGTGGGCGTGGGACTGGATCTGCGAGAACTCGCCTTGGTCGAGGGGACCCTCCTTCGAAAGGACCCTCAGCGGGACACCCACCTTGCCGAGGTCGTGCAGATAGCCCGCCGCCCACAGCGTGGTGCGAAGGTCGTCGTCCACGCCGAGCTGATTCGCCGCGGCCACGGCGAGGATGGCCACGCGACGCGAGTGGCCGGCCGTGTAGGGGTCCTTGGCGTCGATCAGCCCCGAGAGGATGTTCAGAAGCTGGTCCGCGGACAGCGGGGAGATCGCATTGGGCAGGAGCTCCTCCGCGGCGCGCCGGAGGACGTGACGGAAGAGACGGGGCTGGTACTCGGCCAACTCGTCGCCCCGCGCGAGCCGGAGGTACACGTTGGCGACTTCCGGGGCGAACTCCGCCCCGATGGAGCCCTCCACCAGCTCGGCGATCTCCTCGGCGGACAGGGCGGCGCGTTGCGGCCGGGGCTCTTCCAGGGCGCAGACCGTATCAGCCAGTCGCAGGATCCGCGCGGCCAGGGGAATCCCCTCCCCGCTCAGGCCGTCGGGATACCCCGACCCGTCCCACCACTCGTGGTGGTGCCGGACCAGAGGGCCAAGCGCCTCCAGGTGGGGGATGGCCCGAAGCGTGGACTCGCTCCGGCCCGGGTGGCGCTCCACCGTGCCCCGCGTTTCAGGGTCCAGCTCCGGAGTGGGATGCTCCCAGGCGCCCTCCGCGAGGCCGATCATCCCCACGTCGGAGAAAACGGCGGCGAACACCAGTTCGGCGCTCTCCAGGCGGGACAGCCCCATCGCCCTGGCCAACTGACGGGCCAGGTTCGCGACCCGGGGGCCGTGGGTGAACAGGTATCCGTTGGCGGACCCCATGACCTGGGTCAGGGCCTCGACGAGACCCCGATAGAAAACCCGACCCGGCTGCGCGGCTTCGTGCACGGACGCTCCTGAGATTGTCGCGGGACCCCGGTCGGCCCGCACCCCTCCTCGCCAACGGCACCTGAGTCCACGGCGCCAGAAAAGGGCCTCTGGACGAAGCGGCTCGGGCGCATCCGACGGCAAGGGGACTTCCAAAGTAGGGACCGTCCGGACCCAAATCCAGCTTCGCGTGGAGCGCTGGATGGCGACGTCCGTTCGGGCCGGCGGGTCAGCCGCCGGAAAACGTCGTGTCCGGAGGCTGGCTCCGGGTCCGCCGCGCTCGCTCGAGGTCGCGACGTTCCCGGATGGCTTTGGCCCGTTCCTTGAGGGTTTCGTGTACGATGGCGGTGCCAGCGGCACGGTTTATCTCGGCGTCCTCCTGGCCGCGGCGAGCGGCCAGGCTCCCATAGGGGGCGCTGAAGGAGGGCATTGGAATGGTGATCCCGCCCAGGTGGAGTTTCCCCGGAGACACCCCCCAGCGGCGTCCCTCGTCGTCCGTATGCGTCCAATCCATGGCTTCCGCCTCCGCGGCGGCGGCGGCCGCGGCGGAATCCGCCATGTCCTCGAGGGCCCAGGCGAGGAGGATCCGGGCCATCTGGTCCCGGGGCACCTCCGTGACCTCGGGCGGGAGGTCGGGCCACAGCCGGGGGTTGCCGGGCAGCACACGGAGGCGCTCGGCCGCGCTCAGGGCGGCCGCCTCGTAGACCCGGATGGCCTCCCCCAGGGGCGCGTCGACGTCGAAGCCGAACTCCGGTAGGGCCACGTCCGGTGCATCCGGCTCCCGGACCGGGATCGTCTCCACCGGCGCCGCCACGTCCCGAAGATCGCCCGACACTTCGACGATGCGGATGACCCTCGTTCCCTGGATCTGCTCGCGGGGCCGGGGAATCGGCACGACCGATACCAGGGGCGGCGGTCCGAACAGGAGTGGGTAGATGGCAACCGCCGCCGCGTGGATCAGGCCCGAGATGAGAAAGGCCGCCACGGTGACGCGCGCTCCGCCGGGGCGACGCCTGTCGCCGTAGAGGCGTTCTGAGGCCCGGGGCGGGCCGGCGTGCGCACGCGGGTTCATCGTATGTCCTAACCCGTGCGGGGGACCCGGTTCCTGCCGACCCACCCCGCCCGCGGGTGTCCGGGGGTCAGCCTCGCGTCAAGCTTCCCAGACGCCCGACCGCCTCTCGCAGACGCGCCTCGGGCACGGTGAGGGCGATGCGGATGAAGCCCTCGCCACCGGCCCCGAGCGCCGCCCCCGGCATCACCACTACGCCGGCCTCGTCCAGG
>DASWKP010000047.1:0-2198 GCA_036396575.1 Longimicrobiales bacterium
CCGATCTCCTGGTCCTGGGCGCGGAGGGCGAGAACTTCTCCGCCGGCGCCTCGGTGGAGGAGCACCTCCCTCCTGATTACAAGGCGATGATCCCCGAGTTCATGGAGACGGTCCTTCAGCTCCTTCACTTTCCCATTCCGGTGGTGGCGGCGGTCCAGGGCCGCTGTCTGGGCGGCGGCTTCGAGCTGGCCATGGCCGCGGACATCGTCCTGGCCGCCGAGAGCGCCGTCCTGGGCGTACCCGAGATCAAGTTGGGCGTCCTGCCCCCGGCGGCGTGCGCTCACCTGCCCTTCCTGACCTCGCGCGGCGAGGCGGCCGTCCTGGTCTTCAGCGGCACCGCCATCGACCCCCACTCGGCGCAGCGCGCCGGGCTGGTCTGGCGGGTGGTGGCCGACGGCAACCTCGAGGGGGAGGCCCTCGCGCTGGCCGAGAAGATCGCCCGCCACAGCTCCGCCTCGCTGCGCATGACCAAGAAGGCCCTGCGGGCCGCCACGCCGGGTGTGGACGACGCCATGAAGAAGGCCGCCGACATCTACACGAAGGAGCTCATGGCCACCGAAGACGCCGTCGAGGGCCTCAGGGCCTTCATCGAGAAGCGCCCACCGACGTGGAGGGACCGATGACCGCCCACCCGAGCCCGGCTCCCGGCCGCATCCTGCCCGACCCCGCCGGGCGGCCCCTGGAGGAGTTGCTGCAGGGCTGCACAGAACTCCTGGAGGACCCGGACTTTCCCACCGTGCGCCGCTGGCGCGAAGCCGGCGGCAAGGTCATCGGCCACTTCCAGGTCTACTTTCCCGAGGAGATCGTCCACGCCGCCGGGGCGCTGCCCTTCAAGATGCGAGGCGCCCCCGTCGAGCCCCTTAAGGCCGACTCCCACTTCGGCTCCTACCTGTGCTCGATCCTCAAGACGTCCCTGGAGCTCGTCCTGAGCGGACGCGTCCAGATGGAGATGTTCGTCACGCACCCCATCTGCGACGCGGCGCGCAACCTCGCCGGCGTCATGGGGAGGAACTTCGACTTTCCCTGCCAGATCCTCTACCTGCCCCAGAACGCCAACTCGGCCCACGCCCCACTCTACCTGCGGGGCGAATACGACCGGCTCCGCAGGACGGTGGAGGAGGTGACGGGGGCGCGGGTCACGGAGGACGCGCTCCGGGACTCCATCGGCGTCTTCAACGAGAACCGGGCCCTTCTCCGGGAGCTGTACGCCATCAAGCGCCGGGAGCCTTGGCGCATCTCCGCCGAGGAGTCCTATGCCCTCCTGGCCGTGGGAGGTCTCATCCCCCGGCAGGAGCACAACGACCTGCTGCGGGCGGCGCTGCCCCTCGTCCGCGAGCGGGACACCAAGCGTCTGGACCGGATCCGGGTGGTCTTCGAGGGAGGCTTCTGCGAGCAGCCTCCCCTGGACCTGATCCGGGCCCTGGGGCGCTCGTGCTACGTCGTGGACGACGACTTCCTCATCGGCCTCCGCTGGATCCTGGAGGACGTGCCATTGGACGGCGACCCGTTGCTGAGCCTGGCCACGGCGTACCTGGAGACGTCCTCCTACAGCCCCGTCCAGCACGACAACCGCAAGCCCAAGGAGAAGATGCTCCTGAAGCGCATCGAGGAGGCGGGCGCAAAGGCCGCCATCGTCACCGCGGCCAAGATGTGCGAGCCGGGTCTGGAGGAGCAGGTGGCGTACACCCGAGCCCTGGACGAGTCGGGCGTGCCGTACTTCGTGAGTGAGTTCGAGGAGAATATGACGAGCTTCGACCACCTGGAGATCCAGTTGGAGACGTTCGTCGAGAACCTGATGTTCGACTGAGGAGCGGAAGCCGATGACCGACACCACGGCAAGCCCCATCGTGGGGCGCGGCAACGCGGACGGGGCCCGTCTCTTCAGGGACTGGTTCGACGACCTGACCCGCTCGGCGGAGGAGGGCAAGGGGGGCGCCTACGTCTTCGTCATGGGGAGCCTGGCAGAGCTGCTGCGCTGCTTCGACTTCCCCCTGATCTTCCCGGAGATCAACTCCCTCCAGACCGCCGTGCGCCACGTGGCCCACGAGTACCTGGACCAGGCCGAGGACTACGGCTACTCCCCCGACATCTGCGGCTACGTCAAAGCCGATGTGGCCACGCAGCTCAGGGGCGGCCAGCTTCCCATGGGGCGCATCCCCAAGCCGGCCCTGGCCGTCTACACCAACGCCTGCAACACG
>DASWKP010000048.1:0-7739 GCA_036396575.1 Longimicrobiales bacterium
CGGCACGCCCGCGGCTTCGAGGAGCTGGGGGAGCCCCTGGAGGGGGTCTATCTGGACGCCGGAGAGAACGGGCTCTTCAGCATGGCGGAGTTCGAGGTCCTCACCGCGTTGGGCCTCATGGAGTATGTCACCCCCGAGGAGATCGCCGACAACGTCCTGCGGGAGGTCCAGGGACATCCCTCCGGGAAGGACGTGGTGGCCGCGTTGGACGCGGCGACCATGGGGCCGACGTACCGGGCGGGCGTACTCCGCGGCGTGGCGCTGGACCGCATGGAGGCCCTCGAGGCCGAGATGAACGTGGCCTCGGTGGCCTACGAGATGCTGGGACCGCCTCGCCTGTCGAAGCTCCTCTTCGAGGCCCAGATGCTGAAGCGCATCCACGGCACCCTGGTGGCCGCGGCCAAGCTCGATCCGCAGGACACCGCGGAACGGGCCCTGGCCCTGGTGGACGACGACGGAGATCTGCGGCAGCGCATCGTCTCCATCGGCCTCCCGATCCTCCTCCCCGACGGCGAGCACGTCCTGCGGGGCCGCACCGTGAAGGTCCCCTACGAAGAGCGCGACGCGCCTACACTGCGCGTCGCGGATCGGGGGTGGGTGGACCTGCGCGCCGCGAACTGGGCCCGCTGGCGACAACGTTGCGCGAGCATGGTGGAGGAGGCCGAGAGCAGGCCCGGACCGGACCACGGGTCCCAGGGAGACCATGAGTTCGGCGAGAGCGAAGGCACCCTCCGGCCGGGGCGGGTGGCGGCGTGGATCTTCCGCTACGAGGACCAGGGGGAACGGATCAAGAGGTGACCCAGCCCTGAGCGCCCAGGAGGGGGACGAAGCGACATGCGAGCAGGGCCTCGGCTCTGTACTCGTTGCCGCGACGCTCGAAGCGAATCAGCTCCTGGAGGGCCCGGTCTCCGATCGGGATCACGAGGCGGCCGCCCTCCGGGCTCATCTGGTCCTTGAGAGCGTCGGGGATCCGGGGGGCCCCCGCCGTGACGATCACGGCGTCGAAGGGGGCCTGCAGCGGCCACCCCAGGCTGCCGTCGCCGATCTGGAGCGTGACGTTGGCCAGGCCCAGCTCGGCCAGGCGCGCCTCCGCCTGGGTGGCCAGGGAGGCTAGTCGCTCGACGCTGTAGACCTGGCCGGCGATGTGGGCCAGGACCGCGGTTTGGTACCCGCTGCCCGTGCCGACCTCCAGGACGCGGTCGTCGCGCCGCAGAGAGAGGGCCTGGGTCATGAACGCGACGATGTAGGGTTGGGAGACGGTCTGGCCCCGGGACAGGGGCACGGCCCGGTCCTGGTAGGCCAGGTCCCGGCGCTCCGGTGGAACGAAGAGCTCCCGGGGCACCAGCGACATGGCATGAAGGACCCCGTCGTCGCGGATGCCCCGCGCCCGGAGCTGCTTCTCCACCATCGTCCGGCGTTGGCGCGAGGCCTCGGGGTCATCTCCCACCGGGCCCAAGGTCAACCCACGAGCAGGTGTCGGTTCGCGGCGGTCGCCGGGAGGAAGGGCGTCCAGTTCGGCGCTGCCATGCGGGTCTTCTCGTCGTCCAGCGGCACGGTCAGACTCACGAAGCTGTTGTGGAGCATCACCGCCGGCAGGGAGCGGCGTCCTCGCGGCGTGATCTGCTCCACCGAAGTGACCGCCATGAAACGGGAGTGGGGATCCGGCCCGTGGGAGAGGCCGCGCAGGACGTGGCCCGCCGTGGTCCGGAGGAGGTGGGGGAGCATGGGTGCCGAGCTCCGCTTGACCGACTCCAGGCCCGACGGGTTGGCCATGCGCAGGTCGAAGGCCACTTCCACCACGTCCGGTGACAGATGGATGGGCGTGTGCTCGAGGGAGTCACGCATGCGCGCCAGAAAGCCCGGCGCCGACTCGTGCCACCTCGGTACGTACGCCGAGATCTCACCGGCACGGGCCCCCCGTCCGCCGGTGGCGACGGGGGCGGGCGGCGAGGTGAGATAGGCCACCAGCGACTCCCGGGCGTGCTCGAGGCCCGGCAGCTCATGCCGCTGGAAGCGGAGCATCGCCAGCACCACGGTGGGATGTCCGCGGATGCGCAGGCCCACGAGCTCCCACAGGTGGTCCGCGTCGCAGGGTCCCAGGAAGACGCGCTCCGGATCCGCCACCGTCATGCCGCTTCGGATCCTGTCCATGTGCTCGCGCACGTGCCGCACGTGGGGCGGATCCGCCCGGTCGGCCGGGGAGGTCGTCGCCGCAGGAGGGGCCTTCCTGCTGGGCTTTACGCTTTCGCTCATGGGTGCTTCGCAAGGGGGGGAGGCGGACGCGATCCCGGCGGGCTCGTCCATGGCGGACCAGTCGACGCCACCCGGACCGCTCGATGGTCACATGAAAGTAGGGCGCCCCGCGGCGCTGGCGCTACCAGCCGGGCGCCGCGAGCCGGCCCGCCCGTGACCGCACCCGGGGCCCTCAGCGCGACGGCAGCCTGCGGGAGGCTCCTCGGCGCTTCCACGTTTCCGGGTGGAGGAGCAGGAGGACGGTGTAGATCTCCAGGCGGCCGACGAGCATGAGGAAGCTGAGGATGACCATGGCCGGGGCGGACATCCAGCCGTAGTTGTCCGTGGGCCCGACATCGCCCAAGCCGGGCCCGACATTGCCTACGGTCGCCACGCTGGCGCTGAAGGCCGTGACAAGGTCCATCCCCAGGAAGGACATGGCCACGGCACCGGCCAGGAGCAGAAGAAAGTACAGGATGACGAAGCCGACGATGTTGGCCATCACGTCCTCGCTCACCACCCGCCGTCCCACCCGCGCCAGGACGATGGCCCTGGGATGGAGGTGCTTGCGAAGCTGGATGGCCGTGTGCTTGAGGAGGAGCAGCACCCGCACCGCCTTCATGGAGCCGCCGGTGGAGCCCGCCATACCCCCGACGAACATGAGAGCGAACAGGATGCACTGGCTCGACGGCAGCCACAGCTCGTAGTCGGCCGTGACGAATCCGGTCGTGGTCGTGAGGGACGTGGCCTGGAACAGCGCGTCGCGCGCGGCTGCCTCCAGCCCCGGTCCGTTCAGCAGGTACGAGCCCGACGCCAGGTTGATCGCCGCCACCAGGACGGCGCTGCCCAGCACCACGCCGGTGTAGAAGCGCCACTCGTGGTCCCGGAAGTACTCGAGGCGTCCCGTGACGGCCCTGAAGTGCAGGGAGAAGTTCACGCCGGCCAGATACATGAACGCGATGGTGACCCAGTGGATGTAGGGCGACTCGAAGCCCGCCATGGACGCGTTCTTTGTGGAAAAGCCCCCCGTGGCCAGCGTGGAGAAGGTGTGGGTCACCGAGTCGAAGAGGCTCATGCCCCCGAGCAGGTAGAGGCCCGACTGGGCCACCGTGAGGCCCAGGTAGACCAGCCACAGGAGCTTGGCCGTCTGGGTGATCCTGGGACGGAGCCGCTCCGGGGTGGGACCGGGCACCTCGGCCTGGAAGAGCTGCATCCCCCCAACGCCGAGGAAGGGGAGCACCGCGATGGCCAGGACGATGATGCCCATGCCGCCCAGCCAGTGGGTGAACGAGCGCCAGAAGAGAATCCCGTGCGGCAGCGCCTCGATGTCCGTGAAGATGGTGGCGCCGGTCGTGGTGAAACCGCTCATTGACTCGAAAAGCGCGGCTGCCGGAGAAGCCGTCACCCCGGCGAACAGATAGGGCAGCGCACCGAAGACGGCGGTCCCCGCCCAGGCGAAAGTGACGATCGCGTATCCCTCGCGGTGCGTGAGGTCGGACTCCAGGCGCGTGAGCCGGTACGTGGTGACCCCCGCGGCGAAGGTCACCACGGCGGAGGCGAAGATGGGCAGCGCGTCGCCGTCTCCGTACATCAGGGCCACGACTCCCGTCACGACCATCGCCAGAGCGATGAAGACCTGGAGGAGCCCGACGATGTTGGCGACGTGCCGGAGAGACATCAGCGGTGCGCGCGGCGAAGGGTCACGTCCACCTCAGCCGAAGAAGGACTCGATCTCAGGGATGGCTTCCGGCAGCGCGAAGACGATGACTTCGTCCCCCGGGAGGATCCGATGAAAGCCCCTGGGCATGAGGATCTCGTCGCCCCGAATGATGGTCCCGACGATCCCGCCCTTGGGAAAGCTCACGTCCTGGAGCAGCTCACCGGCGATGCGGGAGCCCTCTCCGACGTTGAACTCGATGGCCTCCGCGTCGATGCCTTTCATGGTGGCCACGGTCATCACCCTGCCGCGGCGCACGTAGCGGAGGATGGCGTTCACCGCCGACATGCGAGGGCTTACGGCCGCGTCGATTCCCACGCGAGGCACGAGGGGCAGGTAGTCGAATTTGTTCACCAGGCTCACGACCCTGCGCGCCCCCACGGACTTCGCCAGCAGAGACGACAACAGGTTGATTTCGTCATGACCCGTGCAGGACACGAACCCGTCGATCCCGGCGACGCCCTCCATCTCCAGGAGCTCCAGGTCCGTGGCGTCGGCGTGGAGCACGAGGGCCCGGGGCAGGTGTTCGGCCAGCTCCAGGCAGCGGCGCCGGTCGTGGTCCAGGATGGTGCACTCGATGCCCTTCGTCTCCAGGATCTCGGCCAGGAACTGCCCCTCGCGGCTGCCCCCAGCGATCATGACCCTCCGCATGACGAAGCGCTCGTGGCCCGCCAGCGGAGGGATGGCGTCGACTTCGCTCGTGGGCGACAGGACGTAGATCTGGTCGCCCGCCTGGATGGTCGAGTCGCCTTTGGGAATCGTCGTCTCACCGTTCCGCACGATGGCGACCGTGACGTAGCGGTAGTCGTGGAGTTCCTGGCCGAGCTCGGCCAGCGTTCGTCCGGCCACCGCCGCTCCCTCCTGGACCACCAGGCCAAGGAGTTGCACCCGACCCTCGGCGAACTGGGCCACGTCCGTCGCGGCGGCGCTCTGGAGGAGCTGGTACGTCTCCCGCGCGCACTCCCGCTCGGGGTTGATCATCAGGTCGATGCCGAGCTGCTCCCTGGAGAGCACGCTTCCCCTCGTGTAGTACTCGGGGTTGCTGATGCGCGCGATGGTGTACTCCACGTCGAGCCGGCTGGCGGCCAGGCAGGAGATGAGGTTCACCTCATCCTGGCTGGTCACGGCCAGGAGCATGCGGGCGCTCCGCACGCCCGCGCTCTCCAGCATGGGCAACGACGCGCCGTTGCCCACCAGGGTCATGACATCGAGCTGCTGTGAGGCGAACGCCGCGCGCTCGGGGTCGGCCTCGATGAGGACGACGTCCTGGTTTTCCTGGGAGAGGCGCTCGGCCAGGTGGAATCCCACCTCACCGGCCCCCACGATGAGCACCCTCATGGATGCGCCGATACCTCGTTGTCGAAGGGATGGGCGGCCTTCCCGGCGCCCTCCATCGGATATCGCAAGGGAAGCTAGAGAAAGCTCCTGGTGGGGTCAAAGCCGCACGAACCGGGTGTGTCGGCGCGCCGAGCGTTGTATCTTCGGGCTGGCCGGGCCCGTAGCTCAGCTGGTCAGAGCAGCCGACTCATAATCGGTAGGTCGCAGGTTCGAGCCCTGCCGGGCCCACTCTCGATCGACAAGAGGAACCGTGAGTCCCGCCCTTTCACTCTCAGCCTCCGGTGCGCCCGGCTCACCGGGGTGTTGGCGGGCGGGCGAGCGCCTCTGGCTCGCTGCCGGCCTCGTGGCCGTCGTGCTCCTCACGTACCAGGGGGCCCTTCGTGTCCCGCTGAGCAGCGACGCCCGGTTCCTCACGTACCAGAACGAGCTGGTGCGCGCCCCGGACGGTCTCTTCCACTTCTGGACCCGCGACGTCTTCGAGGGCGCGGAGACCCACGGCACCACCTACCGCTCGGGATACTACAGGCCGGTCCTCAACAGCTTCTTCTGGATCGAGTACCGCTGGGCCGGAACCCGGGATGCCCTCTACAACCTCTCGGAGGTGGTGCTGCACGGGCTGAACGCCTTTCTGGTGCTCCTCCTCGTGACCGGCCTGACCCGCTCGCGGACCGCCGGTCTGGTGGCCGGGGCCCTCTTCGCGGTCCATCCCGTCAACGCCTTCGCGGCCAGCGAGCCCGCCGCCCGGGGCGACCTGCTGTTCGCCACCTTCTACCTCCTGGCCCTGCTCGTCTTCCAGCGCGCGCTGGAGCGGGAGGGGCGCCTTCCGTGGGCACACCTGGCCGGGGTGAGCGGGCTGTACGCCCTGTCCCTGCTGAGCAAGGAGATGGGAGTCACGCTTCCGGCCACCCTGGTCCTCCTGGTCGTGCTGGCCCACGCTCGATCGGGGGGGCCCCTGTCCAGGATCACGTGGACGGCGCCGGCCTGGGCGCTCCTGGCGGTCTACCTGGCGTGGCGCTTCCTCATTCTGGACCTGGATCCCGGGCGCATGGGCTACGCGGACGCCCATGGGAGGGTCGCGCTGCTCGTCGCCACCCTGAAGACCCTGCCGGTCCATGTGGTCCGCCTGGCGGCTCCCCTGAGCCCCGGATACCCCGAGCTGAATCCGGAGTTGGTCGTGGTCGTGGGACGAGGCGTGGGTGATCCCCTCCTCTGGCTTGCCCTGGCCCTCGGCGCCTCCCTGTGCGCGGCCGTGTGGGCTTGGCGCGGGATGCCCGGACCGGCGTTCTGGGCGGCCTTCTTCGTGGTGACGTACTCGCCTCTTCTGCGCACCGAGAACATCGCCGGCACCCTGGACACCAGCGTCATTCTCACCCAGGAGCGTTGGATCTACCTTCCCGCCGTGGCCTTCTTCGCGGTGGTGGGGATGGTGGTGGCCCGGGTCGGGGAGCGGACGCGACGGCGCTGGACGGTGCCGGTGGGCGTGGCGGCGCTGGCGACCCTGCTGGCCTGGGAGTCGTCGGTACACGCCGGCAAACACGAGGACCCCTTCGCGCGCCTGCGGCGCCTGTACGCCATCCCCGAGGTCCATCTCAGCCGGTTCGAGCTGGCCAACCGCGCCCTCCTCTACGCCCACTGGGTGGCTCTCCGCGCCGGAGACGTCCAGGAGGCCGAGGAGCGGGCCCGGACGGCGGTCGGGCTGGTGCCGGACTCGCCGATCACCGCCCACGGGCTGGCGGACATCCTGGCTCGGCGTGGCCGTTGGCCGGAGGTGAGGGCTCTCCTGCAGCCGTGGATGGCTCCCACCCCGGAGTTCCTCGCCGCCACCCGGGCCAGCAACTTCCGGGTCTACGACGACTGGAACCGGATCAACCCCGAAGTCGCGCTCCTGTTGGGTCGAGCCCAGGGTTGGCTGGGCGAGCTGGCCGAGGCTCGACGGTTGCTATGCGAGGCGGGGGGAAGGGGGGTCGCGCCGGAGCGCGTGGCGGACGCCGTACGCGAGATCCCGGCGCTGGCAGGGTCCCTCACATGCGGCCCCGAGCCGCCGGATCCGCCGGGTGGCTAAGTACGGAGTACTAAGCCTCGGCGACGTCCTCGAGGAGGAGCATGACGTGGTCGGGTTGGCCCTCCGCGTCCCTCACGAGGGAGCCGAGGATCCGGGCCCACAGGTGTGTGCCGTCCGCGCCCAGGAGGCGCCGCTCGCCCGTCCCCGCCTCCGCGAGTCCCTCATGCAGGGCGCGAAGATCCTCCAGGACCTGAGCCCGGTCCGCCGGATCCACCAGGTCCGAGAAGGGACGGCCCCGGACCTCTCCCTCCTGGTAGCCGAAGCACCGGTCGAAGGCGGGGTTGCCGTCGATGACCAGCCCGTCGCGGTCCAGGAGGATGATCGCCATGCGCGAATGCCGATAGAGAGTGTCGAAGCGGTCGGCGTTGCCCCGCAGCCGCTGGGCCAGAT
>DASWKP010000049.1:0-4831 GCA_036396575.1 Longimicrobiales bacterium
TAGCGGAGAGCTTCCTGCCGTATCTCGCTCTTCGTTACCGATCGGATCGGATCAGCCAGGCACTCGCCGAGATCATCTCCAAGACGATTCCGAACCGCATCAAGTACTTCGACGATCAGAACTTCGATATGTACCCGATTCAGTAATCGCCCAGGGCGCACGCTTCTCGATCAGGCTAGTGGTCGCCTTCGAGAGTTCGGCCTTCACGCTCCATGATCCATATCCAGACATTCGGCTTGATCCGCGCGGGACAGTGGACGGGCCGCCCACACCCGCGAGGGGGCGCAAACATCACATAACGTGCGGGCTGTACGGCTCCGTGCAAGATTGACCGCCATTTCTGGCGGTGTACCTCACACGGCCGCCGAAGGGCTTTCGGCCCGTGGCGCATCGACCGCCACATATGGCGGTGAAAGCTACATCGCCGCTGAGGCGCCGCGCGCGGTGTGATGTTTGCACCACGCTACACCCCCCCATCCACCGCGAGCACCTGCCCCGTGACCCACGCCGCATGCTCCGAGGCCAGGAACAGCACCGCGCTTGCGATGTCCTCGGGCGTGCCCAGGCGGCGCAGGGCGATGCCCTCCACCAGGCGCCGCTGCCCCTCCTCCCCGTAGGCCTGCCACTGGCGCTCCGTGGCGGGGTTCGAGCGGACGAAGCCCGGGGCCACGTTGTTCACGGTGATGCCGAAGGCGCCCAACTCGTGGGCGAGCTGCCGCGTGAGGTTGATCTGGCCGGCCTTGGCGGAGGCGTAAGCCTGGATGCCCGTCCTGCTGGGGCGCAGCCCCGCGCCGCTGGAGATGTTCACGATGCGGCCACCCCCCGCCCGCTTCATGCCCGGCACCACGGCCCGGCACAGGTAGAAGACCGCCGACAGGTTCACTTCCATGACGGCCCACCAGTCGGCGGGCGACACGTCCTCCACGGGCCGTCCCACCTGCCCCAGGACGCCCCCCGCGTTGTTGACGAGCACGTCCACCGCGCCCTTCTCGCCCTCGGCCTCGCGCACGAAAGCGTCCACTGCGTCGAGGTCGGTGACGTCGACTGGCCGCGTGTGACACGACGCCCCGCAGACCCGCGCGGTCTCCCCTAGCTCGTCCTCCCGCAGGTCGCAGGCCCATACTTCGGCGCCAGCGTCGCACAGTTGGCGCGCGATCTCCCTCCCGAAGCCGTGGGCGGCGCCCGTGACCACCGCCACGCGCCCGTCGAAGCGGATCTCCATGGGGCGACGTCAGCTCCACCCGGTGGGGCTCACACACTTCTCCCCTCTGGACACCGTCATAGCCGCAGACTGGTCCCGCCGGTGGGCCCGGCCTTCTCCTGCTCCGCCGCCGGGTCCTCCCACGGGTCCCGGATCAGCTCCCGGCACTCCTGCACGGCCACGGCCCAGAAATCCATCATCTCGTGGTCCGAGCGCTCGTAGTACCCCCCCATGGAGCCGTCCCCCAGGCGGTCGCGGACGGCCGCCGCCGACAGCGTGTCCCGATCCGACAGGTCCGACGCCGGCTTCTGATTCCCCGGCATGACGACGTCGGCCAGGCGCGTCCACGGGAAGTTCTCCATCCACGAGCCGTGGGTCGCCAAGGGGTCGATGAGCGTCGCCTTGGCCCGGGTCCGGGGCGCCTTCCACCAACTGTGGAAGCGCACCTTTACGCCGGGCCGGCTCTTGGCCCACTCACGGGCCACGTCCTCCGCCGGCGCGTTGCCGCCGTGCCCGTTGACCAGGAAGATCCGCCGGAAGCCGGACTCGGCCAGGCTATCCAGCACGTCGTGGAGCAGGTGCGAGTACGTCCCGGGGCTCAGCGTGATGGTGCCCGGAAAGGCCATGAAATAGGGAGCCAGCCCGAAGGGAATCGCCGGATAGACGGGCACCCCCAGGGGCTCGGCCGCATCGGCGCCGATGCGCTCGGCCAGGATGGCATCGGTCGACAGGCTCAGGTATGCGTGCTGCTCCGTGCTCCCCAGCGGGACCACCACCCGATCGTCGTCGCGCAGGTAGGCCTCCACCTGCATCCAGTTCATGCCGGAGATTCGCATGCTAAGGTCCGTCGTGAAGAGATGAAGGGAGGCTCCCTCAACATACTCCGGAAAGCGCCGTTCGTGCGATGCGCCGTTGCGCCCGGGGCATGGGGAGGGCTTCGCGTTCGGCCGTGTCGACCCACCGCTGGGCCACGGCCGTTCCGGCGTCCGATGCGGGTGCCACGTCCGGCCCCCCCGTCGCCTCGAACAGGAACGGCGTGTACTCGATCACCACGTGGGAGTAGGCCTGCGTCACCGACGGGCACTCCCCGAGTGGGGGCCCGACGGCCGCTCCGGCCCTCCGCGCCGCCCTCCGCGCCGCTCGCCGAGCCACCATCACCGCAGCCTCTCCGTTCCCGACCTCCATGCCGGGAAACTCCCACATGCCCCCCAGCATTCCATCCTCAGGACGCCTTTCAAGGAGATGAGATGCCGCCCCGGCGGGTGTGCGCCGGACCACCACGGCGACCGCGTGTCGGCGGCGGGACACCGGAGCGCGTTTCCGCGGAAGCGGCCGCTCTTCCTGGGTGCCCGCGGTCCGCGCCCGGCAGAGGCCCTTTACCGCGCAGGCATCGCACGCCGGAGCACGGGGGGTGCAGATGGTGGCGCCCAGCTCCATGAGGGCCTGGTTCCAGTCGCCCGGGCGGTGCGGGTCCACCAGCTCCGTGGCGAGCGCGGTCAACTCAGCGGCCGTCGGGGCGGGAAGGTCGAACAGGCGCGCCAGCACCCGGCGCACGTTGCCGTCCACGGCGGGCTCCGCGTGGCCGAAGGCGATGGAGGCCAGGGCGCCGGCCGTGTAGGCGCCGACGCCTGGAAGCTCCCGAAGGGCGCCGGCCGTCTCCGGCAGCTCACCCCCGTGGCTCTCGGCCACGACCATCGCCGCCCGGTGGAGGGAACGCGCCCGGGCGTAGTAGCCCAGCCCCTCCCACTCGGACAGGACGTCGTCCAGGGGCGCGTCGGCCAGGGCCCGGACCGTGGGAAAGCGCTCCATCCACCGCCGCCAATACGGCAGCACCGTCTCCACCCGGGTCTGCTGCAGCATGACCTCGCTGACCCAGATGGCGTAGGGGTCCGCGCTCCGCCTCCACGGGAGGTCCCGTCGATGGGCGTCGTAGTGCGCGAGGAGCGCGTCTCGAAGGGCCCGCACTCTACTCCACCTGGTCGTTGGCCTCCAGCCCGTCGATTCGCTCCTTCCAGCGCTCCGTCTCGGGCACGTTGGCGGGCCGGTAGAGGATGACCCGGACCTTCTCCAGCGTGATCAGCCCGCCGCCGATCATCTCATCCAGATCCGGCAGGATCTCCTGGATCCTGTCCTCCTGCTCCACCACCTCCACGATGATCGGCAGGTCCATGGACAGACGCAGGATGCGGTCCGTGTGAGGCTCGGCGCTGGCCCCGAAGCCGGCGACTGCCCGGACGATGGTGGCCCCCGCGAAGCCCCGCTCCCGCAGCATGGCCAGGAGACCCATGTAGAGGGCCTTGCCCTTATGGGGGCCGTCCTCGCACCGGTCGCTCTCGCCGATGAAGATGCGCATGAGGGTGCGCTCGCCCTTGAAGCGGTGCGTCATGGTAAGCCCCTTCCTCTCAGGTACCACTCCGCCGCCCCCATCCCCACGAAGACGGCGGCAAGGCCGACCGCCACGCTACCGGCCACGTACCCCATGGCCGCCCCCCACTCCCGGTCCCGCAGAAGCTGGGCGGCCTCGAAGGTGAGCGTGCTGAAGGTCGTGTAGGCCCCGAGAAACCCGATGGCCAGGAAGGCCCGCCAGTGGGGCGGCGCCGTCACGTCCGCCAGCACACGGATCACCACGCCGAGGAGGAGGGAGCCCGTCACGTTGACCGTCATCGTCCCCCAGGGGAAGATCACACCCATGGCGTTCTGGACCCAACCGCTGACCCCGTAGCGGGCCACGGAGCCCAGGGCGCCGCCCAGGGCGATGAGGAGGACGGAGGTCATGGGGCGAAGATATCACCATCCGACCCACGCAAGAACCGAGCTCTGGATCGCCCCGCCTCGACGAGGAAGCTACCGGACGGCCGGGCTTCGTCCACCGACGACCAAGCTGGAGCACTCCACGGGCCTCCTCCGGCGCCGTTCGTCTACGGTGGTCTCCAGAGGACCGATGCCAACGCGAGTGACGAGGAACGCTTCGTAGGCCTGGCCGTCCGGCGCCCGCCGGATCTCCGCACCGATGCTGACCCGGACTGAGTCCACGAACGAGGCGGTGGTTATGGTGGCGCGGAGGTGGTCGAAGAGCTCGCACTCCGCCGCCGCGCCTCCCCGGGACGCGGAGAGTTGCGCGAAGACGCGGTGCCACTGCGGCCAGAGCCGAAGGCTGTCGTACATCTCCTCGCGACTCTCGACCACCAGGAGTCGTGCCTTCAGCGGAGGAGGACGATCCGGTGCTCTGGGCGAGAAGTGATAGGTCACCTCGTGGCGCTCGATCGTCTCGACGTAGATCCCGTCCTCAGTGAGCTCGGCATTCGGGCGCAATCGCCGGAAGTCACTAGCGCGCACTCCCAGGGGGAGGTCGGGCAGGAGCCCGTCGAGCGGCGGCACGCCGGGCATGGGCACCGTCTCGGGCCCACACCCGAACAACAGAACGACTCCCATTGTGAAACGTCCTCGTCGCCGCACCATTCCCTCCGCGTTTGCGCCGATCCCGCTCCAACCCCCCGCATTGCCCACCCCTCCCCCTCCCCCTAACGTACATCCGGGCACCCCGCCGCCCCGCACCCCCTCGCCCTGCGGACCCTCCATCCCCCGGCAGTACGATGCGCTTTACCACCTACACCAAGTACAAGGGGAGCT
>DASWKP010000050.1:0-5610 GCA_036396575.1 Longimicrobiales bacterium
ACGGCACGCGCGTTTCCGCGGAAACGGCCCGTCGCCTCGCCTGCGACTCCAGCGTCGTCACCATCGCCTCGAGTGGCCGTGACGGTGGCCGCAGCGGTGCCGGGGGCCGCAACGGTGGCCGTGGCCGTGAAGGTGGCGGTGACCGTGACGGCCGCGACGGCGGTCCCGGTCGCCCTGCCGGCGCCCCTCCCCATGGCGACGGCTCCGTTCTCGACGTCGGCCGACGCACCCGCTCGATTCCGCCCGCCGTTCGCCGCGCGCTCGAAGCCCGGGACCGTGGCTGCGCCTTTCCAGGCTGCGGCCTCCGCTTCACCGACGCCCATCACATCCGCCACTGGGCCGATGGCGGCCCCACTCGGCTCGACAATCTCGTGCTGCTCTGCCGCTTCCATCACCGCAGAGTCCACGAGGACGGCTTCGGCGTCGCCCTCGTCGACGGGCGGGCCACCTTTCGCGATCCGCGCGGCAGGGCCCTGCCGGCCGGCGGCAGGACGTAGGTGCGTGGCCGGCACGCGAGAAGGCGGCGGTGTGCCCTGGGCAATGGCGGGCAGGCGCCGGGCGCTATAGGCACCGGCAAGCCAGCGCCCGGATGGGCAGGTGGCGGGCGCTATAGGCGCGGACAAGCCAGCGCCCGGATGGGCAGGTGGCGGGCGCTATAGGCACCGGCAAGCCAGCGCCCGGATGGGCAGGTGGCGGGCGCTATAGGCGCGGGCAAGCCAGCGCCCGGATGGGCAGGTGGCGGGCGCCATAGGCGCGGACAAGCCAGCGCCCCGGATGGGCAGGTGGCGGGCGCCATTTCACGCTATCTGACGACGGAGTACGAGCGCTTTCGCCGGGAGGTACGCGCGTTTGCCGAATAGGCGCGGGCCCGATGTGCGGATAAGCAGACACTAGACGCGCCGCAGGCAGGAACATATGCGGCGTGCCATTGGGTGACGTCACCTCGACGGCTCGGCCTGGGCTAAGCCTGAGCAAACCGAGCGGTCACCCCTGGATCATCCCCGTATCCCGGTCGGGCGCTGGGCGCGTCGACGGTCGTGCGGGTCCCCGACCGTGGATCGGTGCCTCAGGCAGTTGCCCCTCGGTGACCGAGGTTTCGTCAACTCGGAAAAGACGGCCCCCTCCGCCATCCTTGTCGACTTGACGTCATGGCCGCTACCGCTCATCGACCGCCTCTCCCGCCACTGCCGCTGTTGCCGCGGAAGTTGACGCCTCGATTCCCCAGCCAACCAGGGGGGAGGACGCCCCCAGAAAACCTCGCAAGCGCTTCAAACGGACATCGGTCACACCGGCAAGTCCCGAGATTCCAGCCCTCCGACCTCGCCCGGCCCGTCCTCGCCCAGGTTTCTCCGCGTTGGCCGATGAGTAGACCTGCTTCTTCAACAGGCTTCAGCTTCCAAGACTGGCCAGCCGCGACTCCTCCGCCGCTCAGCGCTTTCCGTCGGGGATGTCCACTCGTCCGTTCACGCGGCTGTGGCGGATCCCCCCACTCCCGTCCCGTTCCACGACGAAGTCGCCGCCGACCCCTACCACGCCGATGCTGCCCGAACCGTCCTCGCGGATGCGCACCTCCCCGGTAACGTCGCCCACGTCGATGCTGCCCGAGCCGTCACTCAGCACGACGGAGCCCCGCACGTCCCGGACGTCGATCTCACCGGATCCGTCCTCGATGTCGACGTCTCCGGATACATCCTGGATCCGGATGCCTCCCGAGCTGTCGTCGATGCGCACGGGACCGCTGGCGCCCACCACCTCGATGTCGCCCGAGCTGTCGTCGATCGTGAGGGCGCCCACACCCGTGATCTCCATGCTGCCGCTGGAGTCGTCGATGTCCGCAGCCATGCCCCGGGGCACCTCCACAACGAGGTCGATACGGGCGTACCCGTCGCTCCAGCCGCCGGAGGACGGGTAATCCGTGTCGAGCTCGACCTGGCTCCCGCTCCGCCGCAGGGAAACGTCGAGCCCCCTGAACAGCCCGTCATCGGCGGCGCACAGTGTCGCGGTGACCCGCACCGACTCCAGGCCCTCCACCCCCTCGACACTGAGCTCCCCCGAGCCGGCGTCGACGTTCAGCAGGTCACCGATGCCGGCGTCGACGGTGAGCGTACGCTCCTCGCCCACGGCGCACCCGCTCGCGGACGCGACGTGCCCCACTTCGACCCGCACGTCCGCCAGAGCGTCCGTGACCACATCCACGACCACCGCGGTCTCCACGCGAACGCGATGCCGTTCCCGGTCCGGGCCATCTTCAGAGGACATGGCGGCGTATATGACCGGCGAAAGGGCGCCGGGGACGGCGACGCCGAACAGGAAGAGCTTGAGCGATCTGCGCATGACGACTCCGCGGCTCGGGGTTTCTTTCACTCTCTGACGTGCTCTACGCGCGCCGGGTTGGAAGGGTTTCCGCCTTGCCGGCGAACGGGACGCCGCCGACTTTCCGCTGATGACCTACCGCCCCTTTCCGATCGACCCCGACATCACCCGTGCGTCGACGCCCCCGGCGCGCGTGTATCGCGACCCGGAGACGTTCGAGCACCAGAAGGACTCCGTGTTCGCCCGGACCTGGCACTGGGTCGCCGACGCGGGGCGCCTCAAGGCCCCTGGCCACGTGCTGCCCGACACCTTCCTGGAAGGCTGCCTGGACGAGCCCGTCGTTCTCGCGCTGGGCGAAGACGGGCGGACCCGCTGCCTGAGCAACGTGTGCACGCATCGGGGCACGGTGGTCGTCGAGGGCGAGGGCCACGTGCGCACGCTCAAGTGCCGGTACCACGGACGGCGCTTCGGGCTGGACGGCCACATGCAGTTCATGCCCGAGTTCGAAGGGGTGGAGAATTTTCCGGCCCCGTCGGACGACCTGCCGGTGCTGCCCCTCGCGCGGTGGGGCCCCCTCCTGTTCACCTCCGTGGGGCCGGCCCATCCCTTCGAGCCCTGGATCGCTCCGGTGCGGGAGCGCACCGGATTCCTGCCCCTCGACCAGATGACGCTCGACCCGGCCTCGTCCAGAGACTACCTCATCGAGGCGAACTGGGCGCTCTATTGCGACAACTACCTGGAGGAGTTCCATCTGCCCTACGTCCACGGCGCGAGCCTCACCGGGACGCTGGACTACGACGCCTACCGCACCGAGACCCATGCGTGGGGCAACCTTCAGCTCGGCGCGGCCAAGCCTGGGCAGATCACCTTCGACCTGCCGGCCGGTCATCCCGACCACGGGCAGCCGATCGGGGCCTACTACTTCTGGCTCTTCCCCACAACGATGCTGAACTTCTATCCGTGGGGCCTGTCCCTGAACGTCGTTCGGCCCCTGTCCCCGACGCGCACCCGGGTGCTCTTCCGCTCCTACGTCCACGATGCGTCCCTTCGCGACGTAGGCGCCGGAGCCAACCTGCACCGGGTGGAGATGGAGGACGAAGAGGTGGTGGAGGCGGTCCAGGCCGGCGTCCGCTCCCGGCTCTACGACCGAGGGCGATACTCCCCCCGGAGGGAGGTGGGGACGCACCACTTCCACACCCTCCTGGCGCGCTTCATGAACGGAGAGGTCTGACCTCGGCGAGGCGGCCCCTCCGCTTCCGCACCGCCCACCACACCCGCATGCCGAGCAGGACCACGAGCACCGCACCGGCGATGGCCGGGCGGCGGAAGTCCGCCTTCTGGATCCACAGGTAGTGGAGGACGCCCAGGACACCGCTCGCGTAGGCCAGCCGGTGCAGGGTGATCCACCTTCTGCCCAATCGGCGGATCCACCCCTTGGTGGACGTGACCGCCAGGGGGATTAGCAGGACGAACGCCGTGAAGCCTACCGTGATGTAGGGCCGCTCCGCGATGTCCTCCAGGATGTAGGACCACCCGAAGAACTGGTCCAGGCCGAGGTAGATGCCGAAGTGGACGAACGCGTAGAAGAACGCGAAGAGGCCCACGAGCCGCCGGACCTTCTGGAGGTCGTTCCACCCGGACAGCCGCCTGAGCGGCGTGACGGCCAGGGTGGCCAGGAGGATCACCAGGGCGCTCAGCCCGGACCAGTGCTCCGCCTCCTCGATGGGGTTCACCCCGAGCCGGTCTCCCAGGAGAAGGCGCCAGGCCAGCCTTCCCACGGGAACGAGACACAGCAACCATACGCCGGCCTTGAGGAGCCGGACCCTATTCCTGGTCGTCATCATCCCCGCGCTACGCGGGCAGCGGGCTTGGGCGAGGGCGTCAGTACCAGCGGGTGAGGTCCATGCCGGCATAGAGATGGCCCACCTCTTCCGCGTACCCGTTGAACGGAAGCGTCTCCCGGCGACGTAGATCGCCGATGCGGCGCTCACGGGCCTGGCTCCACCTCGGGTGGTCGACCGCCGGGTTCACGTTGGCGAAGAAGCCGTACTCGCCGGGGGCGGACACATTCCACGAGGTCGAGGGCATCTCTTCCACGAAGGAGATCCTGACGATGGACTTGATGCTCTTGAACCCATACTTCCACGGCATCATGAGCCGTAGGGGCGCCCCGTTCTGGTTCAGGAGGTCCCGGCCGTACATCCCCGTCACGAGGAGCGTCAGGTAATGGGCCGCCTCGTCGATGCGCAGACCCTCCACGTAGGGCCAGTCCAGAACCCGGTAGCGGAGCCCGGGCATCTGTTCGGGCCGGTAGACCGTCTCGAAGGCCACGTACCTGGCGTTGGATGTGGGCTCCAGGCGGCTGATGATGTTCCGGAGGGGTACGCCCCGCCACGGGATGACCATGGACCACGCCTCGACGCAACGCAGCCGGTAGATGCGGTCCTCCACGTCCTCTGAGCGGATGAGATCCTCGACGCCATACGTGCCCGGCTTGTTGCAGTGGCCCGTGACCTCCACCGTCCACGGACGGGGCTCGAAGTCCCCGGACTTCTGGTGCGGGTCGTGCTTCTGAGTCCCGAACTCGTAGTAGTTGTTGTACGTCGTGATGTCGGAGTAGCTATTCAGCTCCTCCCGCAGGCCCTCGCCGTACGTCACCGGACCGAGCTGGATCTCCTGACGCCGACCGCCCGCCGCCGCCAGGAGGCGCTCGGGCAGCAGGGCGGCCGCCGCGGTCACCGCGGCGGTCCGGCCCAGGAAACGCCGGCGGTCCAGGTAGACCGACTCCGGCGTGATCTCGGACGACGCCGCGTCGCTCTTCTTCGGGATGCGAATCAACATGAGTGCACGTGCTCCTGGTTATCGACGACGCTCGGGGGCCTTGCTCGGTCGCGCAGGGTAATACGTCCAACGCGGCTCAGGTTTCCATGCCCCGGGAATTCCCGACGTCGCGACGGGGTTCCCGGAGGAATGTCGAGACGCCCCGGATCCTCCCCTTCCCTGGCAGGTACTCCAGGCCCATGGACTACGCCTTCCACACGTTGGACGTATTCACCGACCGGGCCTTCGGAGGCAACCCCCTGGGCGTCTTTCCCGAGGCCAGCGGTATGGACGATGGGCTCATGCAGCGCATCGCGCGGGAGATGAGCCTCTCCGAGACGGTCTTCCTCTCGCCGCCCCGGAGCGCGCAGGGCACGCGCAGGGTGCGCATCTTCACCCCGGCCATGGAGCTCCCCTTCGCGGGCCATCCCACGGTGGGGACCGCCTACCTGCTGGCCGCCACGGGCGCCGTGGACC